>WTJB01000255.1 GCA_011526335.1 Candidatus Arcticimaribacter sp. | reverse complement strand
TATTAAAACTGAACATTCGTTTAAATCTATCGGGTTTTAAAAATATTTGAGACATAAATATTACACACAGAAAATCGTCTATTGTAAACTAAAATATTTTATTAAGCTGGAGGCAAGTATGGAATCATATTGCACAATAAAGAAAGTCATATTACTCCTTCAAAAAAAACATCCAAAGAAAATATTATATGACGTGGGTATCAAATAAAGTTAAAATACACCTACAATGAACACTTGCATTAAACATAAAATTCCAACTGATGCATTATCCAAAAAAAGGGATTTGGGGTTTATTGTATAGACGTTGTTCAACATTTAAAAATTTAAGTTGAGTTAAATTAAACACTCCCTATATCAAGGACATCAGTTTGATCAATCGTCTAAAAAACACATGTTGACTCTTTATTTCTTGCGTGTAGTTCTCAATTATTATTCTTAAGTAGAAGAAAGAGGAGGGATTTTGTTTATAAAATAAAGGGCAGTCTTGCTAAATTAATGTTGATAAGTTTTGTTTAAAGTTTTAAGGAAAAAAGGGAGTTGCATTTTCCAATTACCAAAGTTTAATGTATTTTTGAGCATCAATTCTACACAAATGAATTGGTTTATGGTTAGAAGTCCTCAGATCCGTCTGGGGGCTTTTTTTATTTAATTGATTGATTATGAATACTATACCCTATGTTAAAGCGCGTTCGTTTAGTTGTTGTGTTATATTTTTAATCACCGTTCAACTTTTTAGTCAAACTCCTGTTGACTCCCTCCAAACGATTGCGTTAGCGGAAATAAAATTAATTTCATCACAATTTAATATATCCAAAAACACTTACCCTGCAGCCACAGCTGTAATAGACATTAATCCCTTTGAAGAAAAAGAAGCACAACTTTCTTTACAAAATACCCTTTTAAAAACAGGTGGAGTATTGAGTACCAATGCTTCAAACTTTGCGCAAGATTTGCGTATATCTATTCGAGGCTTTGGAGCTAGATCTGCTTTTGGCATAAGGGGAGTAAAAATAATGGTAGATGGTGTTCCAGAAACGACACCCGATGGACAAGGCCAGCTAGACAATCTACCCCTGGGTTTATTGAACCGGGTAGAAATCATTAAAGGCCCTAATGCGACTGCCTATGGAAATGCCGCTGGAGGGGTTATACATCTTCAAACCCTTGACCGCGTTGCTGAGAATTTTACTCATATTAATCTGCTACAAGGTCAATATGGACAGCGCAACCTACAATTTACCCTTGGACAATTGTTACAAAAAACTGAAATGGTCGTCCATGCGCAACATCAAAAATGGAATGGATACCGCAGCCATTCGGCTTTTGAAAACACGCTTTTTAACACCAGTGTATTGTATCCTTTAAAAGAGAAACACGCCTTAAAATTTCGATTCAATGCTACTTTTAGCCCCTATGCATACGATGCTGGAGGGCAAACACTCAACGAATTTGAAAACACGCCAGACAGCGCTAGACAACGCAATGCAGAATACAAGGCGCATGAAAAAGTAACGCATATAAAAAGCAGCCTAGCCTACACAGGAGAATGGAAAAGATTATTTTGGTCGCAGTATGCTTATTTGGCTACACGTGATTTTGAGGCCTTACTGCCGTTCCAAAATGGAGGATGGGTAAATCTAGATCGGAACTATGCGGGGCTTGGAGGGCACCTTCAAACAAATTTCGCCCTACAAGAATGGCAAATACAAGCGCTTGTGGGCTACGCCCTAGACCGTCAAGAGGATGAACGAACACGTTATCAAAACCTAACGGGAGAACGTGGAGACCAAAGCTTGAAGCAACTAGAAGCCTTTTCTTCAGCAAGTATTTACCTAAGAGGAATAGCGCAATTATCGCGATGGAAAATACATGCAGGACTTCGGTTTGATCGAAATAATTTACGTCTGAGCGACCGCTTTTTAACCAATGGCAATCAATCCGATCAACAAAATTTACCGGCAATAAATCCACAGCTAGGGCTACGCTATGTCTTCTCAACAGACCGATCACTTTTTGCGCAAATCAGCCAAAGTTTTGAAACCCCAACCTTGTCAGAACTCTCCGCAGATCCACAAGGAAATGGTGGGTTTAATGGAGAGTTGGGCATACAAAAAGCGACAAATATTGAACTCGGATGGAACCAAAAGTGGAAAAAACACCAGTATTCGCTAACCCTATTTTCGATTCGCACGAAAGATGATTTGGTCCCCTATGAATTGGATGCTTTTCCAGGTCGAACATTTTACACCAATGCAGGAAGCACCCTACGCCAAGGCATAGAGCTTGAAAGCAAATGGACGATAAACCCACAATGGTCATTGATTTTTAATTACAATTATGCGCATTATACCTACAGGGACTACCAGAGCAATGAAATCCGTTTCGATGGTAATTACCTGCCGGGCATCCCACAACACCAAGGATTTCTATCGAGTCAATTCGCATGGGGGAAAGACTGGAACTTAGAGACCAACATCTATTACCGCGGTCAACTTTTTGCAGAAGATGCCAATGCGGTAAGCGTAGACAGCGCTGAAGTTATTCACCTCTATCTTTCAAAAAAAGTGTCTTGGCTTGGGCTTAAACTACTTCCCACGCTAGGGATACAAAATGTCCTAAACGATCGGTATAGCGACAATGTGCGCATCAATGCTTTTGGAGGACGTTATTATGAAGCTGCTCCCTTACGCAATGCCTACTTGAGCCTTCGTTTTACTTTTTAATTCGAATTACGCTAAAGGTTGTTTTTCGGTTTTCTTGATGCTCAGCTTCACGAAGATTTTCACAAGATTTCCCTGTTGGACCAAAACGATTGTTTCGTTCTCCATAGCCATCTCCATAAATACGTTCTGGACGGGGAATATGTTTTTTTACGTAGTTTAAAATGACATTTGTTCTTCGCTTGGAAAGCGCCAAATTATAGTCTGAACGCCCACGACAATCGGTATAGGAACGCAATTCAATTTCCAAATCTGGATATTTTTTCATGAGACGGATTACGTCCTCTACACGGCTCTTGTATTGCGCCAATATATCCGAAGCATCCAATGCATAATAAATGGGAAGCAATGGTTTTTTTAACTCTTCTGGAAGTTCGTTTACCGTCTCACGCTGGAGGTACACCCAAACGGGTTGAGATGTGCCTTTTTCCGTTTGAACCCGGTAAGCAAAAGAGTCTTTCACTTGCAAAGGGGCTTTATTTTTATACCAAAAAGTTCCATTGGCGTTTAGCTGTAGGTGCCCGTTTTTTGGAGAAGTTTCCAAAACGACCTCCCGTTCCACTAAACGCTGCAAAGGATCTTGGGCATAGGCAAGCAAAAGGTCATTTTTCTGTACACTTTCTAGAGCAACTACAAGGGTGTCGGATGGGGCATAAAAATAGTGATCCGAAACCCCTTCGATCTTTGGGGTAAAAGAGAAAAGATAAAGATCGTCTTCCCCTTTTCCTCCCTTACGATTAGAAGAAAACCACGCCCAGTTTTGATCGGGGTCTATACCAAAGCAAAAGTCATCTTTACCGGTATTGATATTTTGTTTTAATAGAAAACTTTCCCAGCGTTTCTCAATACGATTATGTGCCATCATCACATCCAATTTACCTTGGCCCCCTGTGGCATTGGTGGCATAAAAAAGAATGTCTTTGTTGTGAATAAAAGGAAAAACTTCATCGGCTGTGGTGTTGATGTCTGGACCTAAATTTTCTACATCTTGAAACTGACCTTCCCGCCAAACCGCACGATAAAGGTCCATTCCTCCATAGCCGCCCGGCATATCGCTTGCAAAGTAGAGCTGCTTCCCGTCTGAAGAAACACTCGGGTGCATCGCAGAACTGGCTTGTGGAACAACCTTAATCTCTTCTGGGACAGTCTGCATTTCAATTTTATTCAAGTTAATGGCATAGAGCTTCAGCAATACATTATTGCCCTTGTCTAAACGCTTTGCGCTTTGGGTAAAGTAGAATTTCTCTCCATTTTCATCTACCCCACCTGGGCCTTCTTGAAAATAGGAATTCACGGTTTTTCGCAACGGCTCTTTTTGTTTTAGGCTAAAGGTTTGTAGGTCGATAACGGCTTGGTAAAAATCATAAATAGGATACTGAGATTGATAGCGTTTTAATACCCTATTGGACTTCCCTTTGCTGTCTTGTTGACTCAAGAAAAATACCCGTGAGTCTTTCTTGGGAATCGGATAAATCATCCCAAAATCTGCTGCTTTGGTATTTCCATTTAGATTTTGGATTGCATAGGGGGATAAGGTATCGGAGACACCCTTTGCCTCGAAGGAAACTTCTGCTTTGTCCCAAGGAAGACGGTACGCCTTTTTTCGATACTCCTTAGCTAATTTGGGTTGACGCGTTAAAAGATCGGCATAGATATAATAGTCTTCTACGCGAGCTTCAACAGAATTGGCCACCGGGGTGTAGGTCAACATGGCTTTTTCTTTTTGGTCTTGTTTTAAATAGGCCAAGGCCCAATGCCGTCTGCTGCTTAACGATTTTTCCCCACTATAGGATTCAAAAAAGGATATTGCTTTTTCATATTCTCCGTTTAAAAAATAGTAATCCCCCCATAATTCACTTTTAAGATTTTGCCCCAACATAAACAATGGAGAAAAAAGAAGGAGTAAAATGGATGTTAAATGTGTTTTCATGGGTTAAAAGAATCGAGGTGAACGAAGAAATGCTTCTACTTTAGGAGCAATTGAAATACGGAAAAATAATTCGTGAGTGGCTGTGTTCTGCACTTGGTTTAGCGCCGTTGCAGCAAAACCATAGGAATACCCCAGCTGAAAATATTCTCCAATAGAAGTGCCTAGCATTAAACTAGCGCCACTAAAAGAGAAATCGGATAGCTGTTTAGGATTAAAGGCATTTTTAAACTGTCCGCCGACCCAAAAAGTTCCTTTTACATAAGCCAAAAGGGACAGATCATAGCCCGAAACATTTTGAGTATGTTTAAACAAGAAACTGGGTTTTAACAAAACCTCTTGCGATAAAGTCAACAACCCCCCAGTCATAAGATAATAATGCGGCACCAAACCAAAATCACGCGCTGCCAAAAGCCGTGGTACAGCAAAGCCCGTATAAAATTTTTGTGTAGAATAATAGGCCCCAAAACCTACATTTGGAAGTAAAGCAGTGTCTTGGTTTAGGGTAAATGTGGGATCATTAGGGGTAACCGTTTCAAGCATATCAGTATTCAAAAAATAGTTTAATGCACTAATTTTTAATCCCAAAGAGAGTCGATGATTCTGTTTATTTAAACGCAAATGATAAGCCATGTCCAAGGCCGCTGATGTAGCTTGTGTAGGGCCAATCTTGTCATGGATAATACTCATGCCTAGACCAAGATTTTTTTTAGGTACAAAAGTATTGTACGTCAAGGTTTGACTTTCTGGTGCGCCTTCCCAGCCTATCCATTGCGAGCGAATAACAGAAGTAAAGGTTGTTAGCCCCCTTGCTCCCACATAACCAGGATTTAAGGTTTGATGGTTAAACATATAGTGGCTAAAGTTTGACTCCTGCTGTGCATTAGCCCAAGAAAATATCCCCAAAAAGAAAATCAATACTATTCGCTTCATGGGTTTCTTCGTTTTATATACACATAGCCTGTCAAAGGCGGTTGATCTTCCAATTGCAAGAAATAAAAATAAGTCCCTTCAGGAAGTTGTTGGTTTCCAGCTGTCCACCCCCCTAAAACCGAAGTTCCGTCCCAATCATTGTTGTAATTTGAAGACTCAAAAACCTTCACCTCCCACCGGTTAAATACCGTTAAGGTATAGTTTCTCTGAAAATTCAAGCCGCGTATTTCCCATACATCATTGATGCCGTCCCCGTCGGGTGAAAAAGCATTGGGAATGTCAATGGCTGTAATTACCAAATTGGTAACGGAACTCACTATTGGAGGCATGCACACATTGCTTAAGCTATAAGCCACAACCCTTAGCTGGCTTCCTTCTAAAGTTTCTGTTGCATTGCTGATCGTTAATAAATCACTTTGAGTTCTAGAAAAAACAGCATCTTCTTCAAGATTTTCCCATATATCATCTATTGCATTGGGACGTTTTATTTGCCATTGGTAGGCAACATCCTCGCTATTGTTTACCCCGACTTCTATGCTAAATGCTGTATCCAATAATTCTGTATTCGAAGGAGGTTGCTGTATCCACTCCAATGGAATACTCACTTGAAGAAAATCGCTTTGACCATCACTATCGTTGTCCAATGCATCTCGGTAGCCTCCTTGGCCCACAACACGACCCGTAGGAGAAACAGCTATGGGAGCTTGACCCAAAACACCGTCTGAATCTTGATCTAAAAATCCTCCCTCCAGAACATCCAAACAACCATCGCCATCACTATCTAAGTCTAGGGTATTGGGAATACCATCTCCATCAAAATCAACAAAGCCTTCCTGGCTATCCAAAAGGCCATCGTTATCATCATCTTCATCAAAACGATCCAAAATTCCATCAGAATCACAATCGGCAAGGCTATGGACAGGACCCGTAATATTAGAAAAGACAAAAGAACATGGATTGTCCACCGCTGTACCATCAATTATTTCTTTAACATCTAGCACCCCGTCACCATCCCGATCCTGATCACAAACATCTCCAATCCCGTCACCATCAATATCACTTTGATCGGGATTGACTTCGCTGATACAATTATCAAACGCATCAAAAACTCCATCTCCATCTAGGTCAGAATCGTTATCAAAGTTCATTACGTCGATGGATATAATTCCAAGGGTACAATAATTTGTTGCACACTGACTTGAACTTACTTGAATCAATACAGAAGAGAGAATATTCCCGTCTAGGAGGGTATCGTCTAAACCAATCACCTGAACCGTTTGTTCTTGATTCCAGTTCGTGGGGTCAAACAGAAGTGTTGTCCTGGATAGGGACAATTCAGAAGAATCGCTTACGCTTAGAACCAATTCAACCGGCCCTGTAATTTGTGTTTCCAACTGTACCCCCATAACGGTAGTTGTTCCACTTTCTGAAACACTTTCAGGGTAGCGAATGCTAATTCCTGCCCTATCATTGTCTTGATTAAACAAGTTGATATTCGCCACATCTGTAGCTGTCATCCCATCTTGTATAGGATCTGCACTGCTGGGGTCACCTGTTATAAGACGATAGGACTGATTCCCGTCGATAATGACATCGTCTAAGCCTGTAATCAGCACTTGATTATTGGTGGGTTGATTCCAATTTGCAGCAGAAATTTCAATTTGTGTGGCCGTCATTTGTGCTTCTCCTGCAGCTCCAGAAAGCGATAAGGGAATGACTACACTGGCCCCGCCTACTGGCTGTGCTAGTAGTGAAAACTGTACTATTACTTCACCCCCGCCCTCAGTAGTATAGAAAAGATTATCCACGGTACTGATCACTACCCCTGGGGCATCATCATCTTGGTTGGTCACAGGGACATCTATAATATCGTTGTCTGACAAAACATTAAAATTCGCATCTAATGATTGTACGTCTAAGGTTACTACGGTAGCCGTTTGACTACCATCTGAAAGCGGTGGAGCATCATTTACCCCTTGAACAATAACAGATTGAGGGATATTCCAATTGGAAGAAGTAAAGGTTACTGAGCTTAGGGTTGTGATTTCTGCTGTTGGTGTAGCATTTAGAAGTATTGTAACAGCTGACGTTGGGATAGCATCCAATACCAAAGTAAAGCTCGCCGTATCCCCATCTTCTCCTGTTAAATTGTCAAGAATACTTACCGTTACTCCAGCGATATCGTCATCGAGAACTACTGTAGAAAGGGTTTGTGAGGCTAAGCCAAGAAAACCTGCATTTGAACTAGGATCTACAGCTATAGAGAGACTTACGGTTTGCGACCCGTCTATATAATATTCATCAACACTACTCAATCGTACTGTTTGACTTACATTCCAACTGCTATTAGAAAAGGTCAGGGAAGAAGCGCTAGAAACTTGCAATTCTGAGCCATCAAAATTTTGAATAGTTAAAACCACATCCGTTAACGGTTGTACATCCAAGACGACCGTAAAGCTAGCCGTGC
>WTJB01000323.1 GCA_011526335.1 Candidatus Arcticimaribacter sp. | reverse complement strand
TCCAGCAGAAAGCACAGAGGCGCGTAAAAGGCTAATGTAGCTCGCCAAGTCAAAATCGTTAAATACTTGTTCGCTCACCGTATATTTCCCTAAGAAATTTATGGAAAGTGGGGTGATAATGTAATAACCAAACAAGACGCCTAGAAAAAATAAGACAGAAGCAACAAAGATAAATCCACGTGCATTTTTTCGTTCGTTTTTGAGTAATCCGGGGCGTATAAACTTCCAAAATTCAAAGAGAATATAAGGGAAGGCTATGATAAATCCGGCCATAATGGAGGTCCATAAATGCGCAGAAAATTGCCCTGAAACGGTTCGGCTTTGTATTCGAAATGGAAGTTCTTGAACACAAAAAGCATCGCCTTGCCCCACAGCTTTAGAGAGGGAGCAAAACAACTCATAGGTAAAAAAGTCGGCTCTTTTTGGACCAAAGATTAGCGTATTGAAGATAAAGTCCTTGGCGATAAAAGCACCCGTCGCTACAATAACAATGGCTATAGTAGATCGGATAAGGTGCCAACGCAATTCTTCTAGATGCTCTAGGAAAGACATTTCATTGTGGGTATCACTCATGCCACTATCCCTTCTTTAGTAAGATCATGAAAATGTACAATGCCTTGGTAATGTCCATCTTCGTCTATGACCACAATTTGACTAATTTTATTTTTTTGCAAAATCTGCATGGCCCTGGTCGCCAGGGTATCTGTGCTTAACTGAATAGGATTTGCCGATAAAATATCATCCGCTGTAAGCTGACCTATATTGTCATGCTTTTCAAGCATTCTTCGGATGTCTCCATCGGTTACGATGCCGCATATTTTCCCATCATCATCCATTACTACCGTTGCACCAAGTCGCTTTTCGGTAATCTCTTGGATGACCTCTCGTACAGGCGCATCACGCGAAACACGGGGTTTGGTCGAGTTCTCCACTAAATCGCCCAAGCTTAAATAAAGTCTTTTCCCTAGTGCTCCTCCAGGATGATACTTAGCAAAATCATCTGCCTTAAAGTCCTTCATTTGCAAAAGGCATACCGCCAAGGCATCTCCCATAGCCAACTGTACCGTTGTACTTGTTGTTGGGGCCAAATTGTTGGGACAAGCTTCTTTTTCTACAGGGGTGTGTAAGACATGGTCTGCCGCTTTCGCCAGAAAAGAACTTTTTTCTGCGGTCATTCCTATAATCTTATTTTTTCGCTTTTGAATGAAGGGAACCAAAGATTGAATCTCCGGAGAGGCACCACTTTTAGAAATACACAACACAACATCCTGTTCTTGTACGATGCCTAAATCGCCATGAATGGCATCTGCGGCATGCATAAAAATTGCGGGTGTTCCGGTAGAGTTGAGGGTGGCTACTATTTTCATGGCAATCACAGCACTCTTCCCAATGCCTGTAATGATGACTCGACCCATACCATTGTGAATCAATCGAGTACTTTCAACAAAATCGCTATCCAAGCACAATACCAAATTTTCTATGGCCTTGGCTTCGGTAGATAAAGTGGATTTTGCGTGTTCTAATATTTGTTTATCTGTAAACAATTCTTTTGGCTTATTTGTTTATATGGGTAAGGATGTCTTATATTTAAGGTACAAATGTAATGTTTTTACCGTCAAAAGGCCCAATTAATGTCGCTTACGGATTTAGAAAAAAATCTCAAACACTATTTTGGATTTTCTGCATTTAAAGGCTTGCAAGAGCAAGTCATACAAAATGTATTGAAGAGAGAGAATACCTTTGTAATCATGCCAACAGGAGGCGGAAAGTCGATGTGCTATCAACTTCCTGCGCTGATGAGCGAAGGTACGGCCATCGTAGTTTCTCCATTGATTGCGCTGATGAAAAACCAAATGGATGCAATACGGGGGATATCCCAGGTAGATGGGGTGGCGCATGTATTGAATTCCTCTTTAACCAAAACAGCTATAGCTCAAGTAAAAGGCGATATCCGTTCTGGGATAACCAAGTTGCTCTTTGTTGCTCCTGAGTCCTTGGCAAAGTCAGAAACTTTGGATTTTCTTAAAACCGTAAAAATTTCATTTTTAGCGGTAGATGAAGCCCATTGTATTTCAGAATGGGGGCATGACTTTCGTCCTGAGTATAGAAATCTTCGTCCGATGCTCGATCAGATTGATACTGATCTACCGGTAATTGCCCTTACTGCCACGGCTACGCCAAAGGTGCAAGA
>WTJB01000142.1 GCA_011526335.1 Candidatus Arcticimaribacter sp. | reverse complement strand
GTATAACCCGGTCAAACTTGGTAGACAATAGATTTTTAATCTGGTCATCTTCACGCATTTTTTTTAGTTTACGCATTTGCTGAGGGTTTTTCCCAAATAGATTGTATAAAAAATCGGCAGGGTTAAAAAGGGCACCTAGGGCTTTCGAAATGGAAGAGCGATTTCGATTTCCAGCCTCATAGCCCGAACGGGGTAAACCGGGAATGTTATAGCGTCCTGCAGGATTTAAGGGGACTTTTCGAACATCAATATCCAAATAGCCCGTGAGTTGATAAGGCCGAACGATTACTTCCTCTAAAGCAAAAGACAATTCTGTCATCCGGAATATCGGGATGCCAAATTTTAACATGTCATTGTTTACCGCAACCTTAAGAGGCTTAAAACCCAAGTACGAAAAATAAAGCGTATCGTTGGCTTTAGCGGCAATTTTAAATGTACCCTCATTGTCGGTTATTGTTCCTTCTACACTGTTGAGGTTTATCACGTGTACAGAGGGCATCAATACCTCGGTTACATCATTTTTGACTTTTCCTTCCAGAGGTTGACGTGCTGTCTCTTGTGCCCAACTAAAAACACCCTGAAAAAGGCCAATAATGAGAAGTAGTTTGATCCGCATAAAACAAAAATAGAAAGAAAAACTTAGGCACAAGACATCGCCTTACAATTATAGTTCTTTTAACGTCTAGATCGGCGACCAAACCCACTGGGCTTTTTGCCTTTTGCCCCTTTTTTCTTTTTGTCTTTTTTGGCGGAGAAGTTGTCAAAATCCCGATCACTTTTGAATTTCTTTCCAAAAGATTTCCCACCTTTCTTACGTCCTTTTCCACCGCCACGTGGGCCTTTTTCAGAAACTTCTACGTTGATATAACGCCCGTCCAACTGAAAATCTGTGAACTGTTGGAGGACCTTATCCCTGTGATGGTTTGGGGTATTGAAAAAAGAAAAGCTGTCCATGACATCAACGTGGAAAATATCATCTTGGTCAAGTTGGAGCAGACTGCGTAAAAAATCTTTTAGATTCATCCAGTTATAGTCATCTCTTTCCCCCACATTGATAAAGAATCGGGTGCTGTCTTTTTTGTTGTATTTAACCTTTTCTCGCCCGCTGTCTCCTCTTTCGCCTCTTTCGCCCCCTACAGCATTGAGGTCTTTAGAATTTTTGTAGTAGTTGTGAAAACGTGCAAATTCTACAGAAACCAAACGTTGTATCAGTTCTTCTTTGCTTAAATCACCCAGCACTTCCTCTACTTTGGGCAGATAGGGTTCAATTTCGGTATTGACTTCGGTATGATGGATTTTTTGGGCCAGATGGTATAGCTGTGTTTCGCATATTTCAATTCCGGTTGGAATCTTTTTTGCCGCTATTTTTGTTTGTAGAATTTTTTCGATGCTTCTGATTTTTCTTGCCTCACTCTGCGTTACAATAATCATAGACACCCCTTTGTTTCCAGCCCGTCCCGTTCTACCCGATCGGTGGGTATAGGTTTCAATTTCATCGGGTAATTGATAGTTGATCACATGCGTGACGTTATCTACATCAATACCTCTTGCGGCTACATCGGTTGCTACAAGCATTTGGATTTGCTTATTGCGGAAAGATTTCATGACCATGTCGCGCTGGTTCTGACTCAAATCTCCGTGTAAAGCACCAGCATTGTACCCATCTTCGATCAATTTTTCAGCAACCCTTTGGGTGTCGCGTTTGGTTCTACAAAACACGACGGAAAATATCCCAGGGTGGGCGTCAGCCAAGCGTTTTAATGCCGGATAACGATCTCTTCCCGATACCTGATAGTACTCATGTGTGACGTTTTTGGTCCCCGCATTTTTAGTTCCTACCGTTACTTCTTGGGGCTGATACATAAATTCTCTGGCGATTACCGCTACCTCTTTGGGCATGGTTGCCGAAAAAAGCCAGGTGCTTTTGTCATTGGGCGTATTGGACAAGATGGAAGTAATGTCTTCATAAAAGCCCATATTGAGCATCTCATCTGCTTCGTCCAAAACACAGTACTCTACTTTGGAGAGATTAACCATTCCACGACGAAGCATATCTTCCATTCTTCCAGGCGTAGCGACCAATATTTGCGCTCCGCGTTTTACATTTTTTGCTTGGTCATTTATACTGGCACCCCCATAAATGGCAACGATATTGATGCCTTGGATATGCTTGGCGTAATTTTTTAATTCT
>WTJB01000017.1 GCA_011526335.1 Candidatus Arcticimaribacter sp. | reverse complement strand
GATTTACAAACAGAGTTGGAAGCACATACCCCCAACTGGGACGGCGAACGCATTGCGCAATTGGATGCCCTGTTGATCAAAATGGCACTTTCAGAACTAATTAACTTCCCTACCATACCCGAAAAAGTTACCATTAATGAATACTTAGAACTTGCCAAAGAGTATTCTACACCCAAGAGTAATCTGTTTGTTAACGGTGTTTTGGACGGTTTGGTAAAACGCTATAAGAAAGCAAAGAAAATCCAAAAAACAGGGAAAGGATTATTGTAAAAAAATCTCTAAATTTGAGGGGTAAAACTATAACACATTATGAAAAATATCTTTTTTTCCATTTTAACGCTTACAGCGTTTACTTTGGTCTCTTGTGGAGAAGGTGAAACTAAGAAAGCCGCTACTCCAGCCGCTTCTGCTGTTGAAGCTTCTTCTGCAAAAGCAGTGTCTAATGCACCTGTGATGACATTCGACAAAACCATCCATGATTTTGGAACCATCCAAGAAGGAGAGCGTGTAGAAACCATCTTCACCTTTACCAACACCGGTAAATCTGACCTTGTCATTACGGATGCACGTGGTAGTTGTGGATGTACTGTACCAGAATATCCTAAAAATATGCCTATTGCACCTGGAGCCTCTGCAAATATTCGTGTAAGCTTTGATTCTAGCAACAAGCCGAATCTACAACAGAAAACCGTAACCATTACAGCCAATACCAATACGGGAAGAGAAACCATCCGTATCAAAGCTATGGTACAAGCAGATCCAGTAAAGCAACAACAACGTGACGCCGCTGCCGCTGCACGCTTACAACAAAACTAATTCAAGATGAATAGACTCCAATTCTTAGTTCTTCAAAGTGAGGGCCTTTCAGGGCAGCTTCCTTTCCTATTGATGATGGTGGTGGTGTTTGTGTTTTTTATCATTCTTCCGCAACAACGCCGTCAAAAAAAAGAGAAGAACTTTATGAATGCCTTAAAAAAAGGGGATCGTGTGATCACCAAAGGAGGGATTCATGGAAAAATTGCTGAGCTCAATGACAAAGACAATACCTGTGTGGTAGAGACTTTGGCGGGTAAAATTAAGATGGAGCGTTCTGCTTTATCTTTAGAGCTAAGCGGGAAGCTAAATTCAGTTTCTAAAAAATAATTTTATCTTGATTAACGCTTTAAAACCAACCTCACTGGGGTTGGTTTTTTTATTTTTGTAAAAACCTATTTCGATGTATCAAAGACTCATCAAACCCATTTTGTTTTTATTCGACCCCGAGCGGGTACATTATTTTACCTTTTCGGTCATTAAAATAATTTCTTCTATCCCAGGCGCCTCTTTTCTTATTAGACGCTTGTATACGGTCAATGATAAAAGACTAGAGCGGACGGTATTTGGTTTAAAATTTCCCAATCCTGTTGGTCTTGCAGCAGGATTCGATAAGAACGCTGCACTCTATAAAGAGTTAACCCATTTTGGATTTGGATTTATAGAAATCGGTACCCTTACCCCCAAGGGGCAACCCGGGAATCCTAAGAAAAGACTGTTTAGGCTAAAAGAAGATGATGCCATCATTAACCGAATGGGGTTTAATAATGAAGGAGTAGAGGATGCCGTCACTCGATTGAAAAAGAACAAAAACGTTTTGATTGGCGGGAATATCGGTAAAAATAAAGTAACCCCAAATGAAGATGCCGTCAATGATTATATCTATTGTTTTAACGCCCTTTTTGATTATGTAGATTATTTTGTGGTCAATGTGAGTTCTCCCAATACCCCCAACCTCAGGGCATTGCAAGATAAAGAGCCATTGACCCATTTATTGTCTACCCTTAAAGCATTAAATGATAAAAAAGAAAATGCCAAACCCATTCTATTGAAAATAGCCCCAGATTTAAGTGATGATCAATTGCTTGACATTATCGATATTGTAACTTCGGTAAAAATCGATGGGGTGATTGCGACCAATACCACTTTGAGTCGTGAGGGACTTCAATCGAAACACAAAACCGAAATGGGAGGGTTGAGCGGAAAACCCCTAACACAACGCAGTACTGAAGTCATTCGCTTTTTAGTCGAAAAAAGCAACAATGCTTTTCCGATCATTGGAGTAGGAGGTATCCACAGTCCCGCGGATGCTCTTGAAAAACTCCAAGCAGGTGCTGCTTTAGTCCAATTGTATACAGGCTTTGTCTATGAAGGGCCAGCAG
>WTJB01000190.1 GCA_011526335.1 Candidatus Arcticimaribacter sp. | reverse complement strand
ACTCTCTTTGTTGGTTTTTCTCAAGGGATTCTTTTTGGTTTTCTCTTTTCTTTTGTCCTAAAAAAATCAAGTTCATCACTAATTCGTTAATCTACTTCAATTGTTCTTTCATTTCTGTAGCTTGGGTAAAAACGAAATAAAAAATATCTACGATGTAAAAAAGGGGATTTCATTGTACTTATTTATTCCGCTTTATTAAAGGTGGAAGATTCCCATCTTCATCAAAGTTCGTTCAAATTTTCCAAGCTCTTCTATGTGTCCATCCATTCGATAATGCGCATTGGAAAGCGATTGTTTTTATCCCAAAAAAAATCTAGCTCAACAAGCGGTAATCGCTTTTGGTATCGATTGATTTACAATATTACTTGCCTTCGCATTTAAGGGTGGATTTGGATAGGGAATAAAAAAATATTTTTTCTTCTCAACAAGAATACAGTACATTTAAACCTATGAAAAAGATGTATTTACTTTCCTTACTATTATTTGCTTGCCAAGCTGTTCCAGAGAAAAAGAGTAACCCACCCGTTCTTGATCTTCAAGATCAAACTCCCGCCAGTGTATGGGATGACAACTTAAAAGGGTTTCTCGCCCTAGGGGACAGTTACACTATTGGAGAAGCCGTCGCCGAAAACATGCGATGGCCCAATCAGTTGGTTGAAAAGTGGAATGCAAATGAGCCTGCTTACAATCATGCAGAAATCATCGCTCGTACGGGTTGGACCACCGATGAATTATCTAGCGCATTGGAGCAAACACCCCCTAAGCGTTCCTCTTATGACAAGGTTTCCCTCCTGATTGGGGTGAATAATCAATACAGAGGAAGAAGCAGCGTGGACTTTGAAGAAGAGCTTATCGAATTGATTGAAAGAGCCATTGTCTATGCTGGAAATGATCCTAGCCGGGTTTTTGTCGTATCCATTCCAGATTGGGGGGTGATGCCTTTTGCTGAAGGAAGAGACCGTGAAGAAATTGCCCTTCAAATAGATGCTTTTAATGCGGTTGTTAGAAGACAAGCCGTCGCTTTTGAGATTGATTTTATTGATGTTACTCCCATTTCAAGAGAGGCCACAAACAATTCTAGATTGGTTGCTTCTGATGGTTTACACCCCAGCGGCTATCAATATACCTTGTGGGCCAACACTATTTTTAATGCACTGGAAAACAATTAAATGACAGCAGAAGAAAAAAAAATACAAGCCTGGGACAGCGAAGGAAATTGGGAAAGCTTTTATACTTCTTTTCCTCATAACGAAAATGAAATTTACTTAGATGGAAATTCGCTCGGAAAACTTCCCAAATTAACACAAGAAAAACTTCAAGAAGTCATCAAACAGCAGTGGGGAGAAAATCTCATCCGCAGTTGGAATGATCATTGGTTAGACCTACCCAAAAGAATTTCTAAAAAGCTAGCCAGACTATTGGGTGTTCAAGCCGGCGAAATAAAAGTGGGGGAATCTACTTCTGTAAACCTTTATCAAATCACATATGCCCTTTTAGCAAGTGGTAAGTTCCCTAAAAACCTCCTTAGCGATAGTCTTAATTTTCCAACAGACACCTATATCCTAGAGGGGCTTTCGAAGACTTTTAACATGGCCTCGCCTCTTATTGTAGAATACCCCAGTGCTATTGAAGCCGACATAGACGTTTTAAAAGAAAAAATAGAAAAGCACCCAGGTATTCTCTGCCTTAGTGCTGTAGGGTATAAAAGTGCCTGGTATTATCCTATGCAGGAGTTAAATATTTTTGCAAAAAAGCACAAGAGCATTATCCTTTGGGATTTGAGTCATGCCGTTGGTGTGGTTGATATCGATTTAAGGCAAACACAAACCCAAGTGGCTATAGGGTGTACCTATAAATTTTTGAATGGAGGTCCAGGGGCTCCAGCTTTTTTATATGTCGATAAAAGTTTACAATCGTCTCTACACAACCCCATTCAGGGATGGTTTGGTCATGAAAACCCTTTTGCTTTTTCGTTACCTTATGTACCTGCAGAAGGCATTCAACGTTTTGAAGCTGGAACCCCGCCCGTCTTATCTATGGTAGGCATTGAAATTGGTGTAGATTTAACATTGGCTGCAGGCATCAAAAATATCCGAACAAAAAGCCAAAAACTATCTGCTTATTTTGTAGTGAAGGTAGAAAAAGAGTTAATGCCTTTGGGGTATACTCTGGAGAGTCCTTTAGATCCCTGTAGAAGAG
>WTJB01000185.1 GCA_011526335.1 Candidatus Arcticimaribacter sp. | reverse complement strand
TAATACCACCTATGTCTTTGAAGCCAAGATAAGCCTGAAAGACTTTTATCGCATTACCAAAACCCCTTTTGAAGAAGAGTTTGAAAAGGAAAAAGGAGAAGCAGAAACCATTGCAGGCTTTATTTTAGAAACGGCGAAAAGCTTACCTAAAATTGGGCAGAAAATAATGTTTAATAAAATCGTATTTACGGTAGAGTCTGTAGATAAAAAACGCATCAAGCGCGTAAAAGTCAGTTTTCCGAAATGAAAAGAAGTAGTATAATTTTGCTCTTGCTGTGTTGTGTTTTGCTTGCTTCCTGCGAGGAACAATACCTCCCAAAGCCCAAAGCTAGGCTAGCACTCAATTATCCAAAACCTTTATATGTTTCGCAAAAGACAAGCTGTGCTTTTTCTTTTGAAAGAAATCAGATTGCTCGCTTAGAATCTCTTAAGAATTGCGGCAGCAAACTCTTGTATCCCAATTTAAAGGCTACAGTTTACCTGTCTTATGTTCCTATTCAAAACAATTTAGATTCGCTTTTGTACGATGCCTATCAATTGCCCAGTAAGCACATTATAAAAGCTACAGATATTCCAGAACGGGTATTTTCAAATCCAAGAGATCGGGTCTATGGAACGATGTTTCGTGTAGAGGGGGAAGCGGCTTCCCAAGCTCAGTTTTTTCTTACAGACAGCACAAAACATTTTTTGGTAGGCTCTCTGTATTTCTATACCCGTCCAAATTACGACTCGTTGATGCCAGCCGCTCGCTACATAGAAAAAGATTTAACGCATCTGATGGAGTCCCTTCGTTGGGAATAATGCTTAGTTTTTTTCCAATAGGTAGGTCACTTTGTAGGCTTCTCCAACGCCCTCAATGACAGCCTTTATTTTCAGCGGATTGAGCACGGTTTCGTCAAAAGTTACATAAGCCTTTTTCTCATCAAAACTCACTTTGGCCTCTGCAATGCCCTCCGTTTGGTTTAATTTTTTCTCAATGGTGGCTGCACATCCTATAGCACAGGTCATGCCTTCTATGGTGAGTTCTGCTTTTTTAGGCTGTTCTATTTTAGCGGTAGAGGTTACAGATTTTACCGCAGGAGGGGTTTTTACTTTTGGGCCATTCTCACAGCCGATAAATAAAAAGAGTCCGAAAACAAACGAAAGAAGTTTTTTCATGCTTCAAAAATAATGAATTGATGCATGCTAAAGTGTTAAAAAAAAGGATGATTTTTGCTAAAAAAAGCAATGTCATTGACGGTTAGAAAGTGGAGCTATCTCCTAATATTATCCATCATTTGGGGGAGTTCTTACATCCTCATCAAAAAGGGTTTGGTGGGCCTTAGTCCCGTTCAGCTGGGTTGTTTCAGGATTTTAATTACAACGGTTATTCTCTTTTTTTTCGGTTTTAACCAACTTAAGGGGTACAGCAGGACACAATGGAAATGGATGGTGTTTACTGGTTTTGTAGGCACTTTTTTTCCAAGTTTTCTCTTCGCCTTTTCAGAAACAGAAATCAATAGTTCTATTGCTGCGGTCTTGAACGGTCTGACTCCTTTATTTACCCTAATGATAGGATTTTTCTTTTTTGACACCCTTATTCGACCAAAGCAGCTATTGGGAGTAGCGGTAGGATTTTGTGGGACTTTACTTTTGGTAGCCCAAGAGTTTACCCTAGAACGTACAGGCGATGGTCGCTATGCATTTTTGGTGGTTCTTGCGGCTTTGTGCTACGGCATCAATGTAAACGTCTTAAAACACAAAATCCCTGAAGTACCTCCGTTGACGATAGCGTTGGGAAATTTTTTGAGTATTGCACCTTTGGCCTTACTTATGTTGTTGTTTACAGATTTTCCTTGGCGTAGTTTTACAACACAACCCCAAATAATCACTTCCTTGGGATACATCTTTATACTGGCGGCAATAGGAACTGCCTTTGCAAAGGTTTTATTCAATAAACTCTTGACCATATCTTCGGCGGTATTTTCTATTTCCATTACCTATCTATTGCCTATAGTTGCTATTGCCTGGGGGGTTTTAGACGGAGAGCGTTTTGGTTCTTTACAATGGTTGGCTAGCCTTCTGATTGTAGCCGGGGTATACTTGGTTACAGAGCAAAAAAAAGCGTCCTAGAGGACGCTTTTTCATTCGAGTAATTTTTCTTTTTCTATTGAAAATCTGCATCACTAAGCGCAGCATTGAGCTCTATGGATTTTGAAAGAAAATCAATTTTTTGCGGCCCAAAGGATTGCGTCAATTTATGCGGGAACATGATTCCATCTACCGCTTTATAATCTCCTAGAAAGCTTTCTTGGGTTATTGTTTGGCCTTGCATTTCTTGTGTTTGACTTTCCTTAATTTTTAGATGACTTTCCACAGCATAGAAGTAAGTGGTTTTTTCATTGACCATTACGGCATAGGCTTTTTCACCATTTACATCCTCAATTCCCTTTACGGTGAGGGTAGCAGGATCTAGGGTCAATTCTTCAAAAATAGCGGTGCTTTTAAGGGCTTCTTCTAGCTCAGCCCCCTGCATTTCCATACGTTGCCCTTGGGCTTCGTTGTACCCCTTATCTTTGTTGACCACCTGTTTTTGCATGGTATTGCCCATCATTTGAACTTCCAGATAAGATTGCTGTTGATTTGTCTTTTTCGACACAATACTCAGAGTCATTCCCTGCATACTGGCTTCTGCTTTTTCTACTTTTGAACGGATGGCCGCAGCTTTTTCTCTTCCACCAATAGCCGTCAAATAGGACTCTAGTATAGAAGCAGCAGTTACCCCATCGGCAAGTTTGACTTCTGTTTCGGGTCGCTCCACGGGATTTCCGTATTTGTCATAAAAGTGAAACACCGTTCCTTCGGGCATTGTTTTTTCCAGATTGGTCAACACTTCTTGTGCCTTTCCTGTTACAAACAACCGTACTTTATTGGAAGGGATGTGTTTTTGTGCGACGCTTTGAATGTCTTCAATCGTTACGGCATTTATTTTTTCTAAATAAGTACTGTAAAAGTCTTCGGGTAAATTTTCAGTTAGGATATTAAGTGCATAACGCGCGATGGTAGCGGGTTGCTCTAGCGCCAAAACAAAGTCTCCAACATATTTTGCTTTAGCGTTGTTGAGTTCTTCTTCGCTTACTGCTTCATCCCTTAACTTGTTTAGTTCTGAAAGGAGTTCTACAGCAGAGCTATCGGTTACAGCATTTCGGACACTGGCATAGGCACGCATACGGGCGCGCGCGTATTTGTCTGTACCAAATGAAGAGTAAGAACCGTAAGTATAGCCTTTATCTTCTCTAAGATTTAAAAACAATCTTGCTTGAGCTCCTCCTCCTAAAATACGGTTGGCCAATAACATGGGGAAATAGTCTGCATCCGTAATTTTTACGTTATTGGTAAAATCTACAGAAACTTCAGATTGTACGGCATTGGGCATATCCACAAAATTTACTTCAAATTGTGAAGCATTTTTTGCTTTGGGAAAAACATCCGCGATGGGGGCTTTTCCTTTCCAAGATTTAAACAAGGAAGTAACTTGTTTTTTAATGGTTGCAAAGTCTACATCGCCTACGATAACCAAATAGGCATTGGCCGGGCTAAAGTTTGTGTTGTAGTAGTTTTTTACATCGCTTAAAGTTACTCTTTCCGCCGTTTCAGCCTTTACGTATTCACCATAGGGATGGTTTTTTCCGTAGGTCACGAGTCGCTCTACTCGTCGAGCAGCAGCAGATACAGAGTTTTCATCGGACTTAATTCCTTCCAAAAGAATATTTTTTTCTTTGTCAAATTCTTCTGCAGTAAAATTAGGCAGCAAAACAGCTTCGGCCATCAATTCTAACACCCTTGGGAAAGAACGACTAAGCGAAGACGCAAAAGCACCGGAAGATCCAAAGCTAACCCGTGCACCCAAGTAGTCTATTTCTTCATTAAAATCATCTTTAGTGGTTTTGGTAGAACCCTTGCCCAGCATACTAGACAATAAGGCATTTACCCCTGCTTTTTCTCCTTCAAACTGCGGTGGATTATCTATGCTAAGATTAGCGGAGGCTCTCGGAAGTTTATGGTTTTCTACCACCAAGACTGTTAGGCCATTTTTTAATGTAAATGTTCGTGGAGTTCCCAACTGAATTTTTGGAGCGGGACCCGGTTGGGGTTGTTGACTTCGGTCAATTTGTGCATTGGCTATACCCAGGGTTAGCAATGCAATACATAAAGAATATAATTTTTTCATTTCAGCGCGTATTAGTTTTTGCTCGATTCAGGTAAATAGTCCAAAATCAAGCGTTGATTTTTATTCAGATATTTTTGTGCGATTTGCTGAATTTCTTCCCGTGTAATGGAACGATAGACATCAATTTCGGTATTGATTCTGTTGGTATCTCCATAGAAAGTATAGTATTCTGCTAATGAATTTGCAATTCCTTCTACCGAAGCATTGGCATTTACGAAATCACTTTCAAACTTGTTTTGAAGTTTTTGATAGTCTTTTTCTGAAATTAGATTTTCTTGCAATTTCACAATCTCTTCATCCATTTCTGACACTAGGCTTTCTAAAGAGTTATCGCCCAAAGGAAGACCATAAATTAGGTACATACCATAGTCTTCTTGCGAAAAGTTTAAGGCCCCTACTTGCAAGGCCATTTTCTTTTCATCCACCATTTTTTTGTAAAGTTTAGAAGAATTTCCATCACTCAAATAGGTAGAAATCATATCCAGTACTTTAGAATCTCGGGTTTTGAGGGAAGGCATACGGTAGGCGGTAACAACTGCCGGAATCTGAATATTGGGATCATAGGCTTTGGCCGTAATTTGTTCTACAATGGGGTCTTCTTTGGCAAAGTTTCGCTCAATATCTGCACCACGGGGTACAGCCGAGAAATAATCCGTTACCATTTTTCGTGTTTTGGCCAGATCAATATCTCCAGCAACCACCAAAACGGCATTGTTTGGAACGTAGTATTTTTTATTGAAGGCCAAAAATTCATCCAGTGAGGCAGCATCTAAATGCTCCATCTCCCCGATGGTCGTGTGCTGGTAGGGGTGTTTTACAAAGAGGTTCTTTTTTACGTTTTCCAAAAATCTGCCGTAAGGGCTATTGTCCACCCGAAGACGTTTTTCTTCTTTTACCACCTCGTTTTGTGTATCCACTCCAATTTGGTTGATGATCGGATGAAGCATCCGCTCAGATTCTAACCACAAGCCCAATTCTAGGTTATTGGAAGGAAAGACTTCGTAATAATAAGTAAAGTCATCATTGGTATAAGCGTTGTTTCTACCCCCATTAGAAGATACGATACCAAACCATTCTCCGCGCTCAATATTTTTAGTTCCTTCAAAAAGGAGATGTTCAAAAAAGTGAGCAAAACCGGTACGGTCTGCCTGTTCGTCTTTGGCTCCTACATGGTATAAGACAGAAGTGGTGACTAAAGGAGCGCCATTGTCTTGATGTAAAATAACATGGAGCCCATTATCAAGGTCAAATTCTTCGAACTCGACTTTCTGAGCTTGCAGCGTCTGAACCGCAAAACTTAAAGCCAGAAAAGTAAAAAAGTGTTTCATAAGTCTAGTTTTGTATGTACTGATTTATAAGACGCAAGCCCAAGAAAAATGTTACACTTGGCCATACGAAATAGTGCAATTTATCGTTACCACAATATATGAAATCTTTAAAAACCTTCACAGCATACTTTCCTTTGTGGGTTTCTTTAATGGCGTTGCTTTCCCTTTATGATCCAAGCCTGTTCACATGGTTTTCGGGTCCGTGGATTACCTATGGTTTGGGAGGAATTATGTTGGGCATGGGGCTTACCTTACAATGGCAAGATTTTGAGCAGATAGTACAGCACCCAAAATGGGTGGTTTTGGGCCTTATCTTACAGTTTAGTCTGATGCCTTTTTTAGGTTGGAGTCTCGCCAAATTATTTTCTCTACCCGATTTTTTTGCTGTGGGTTTGATATTGGTTTCGTGTTGTCCTGGAGGAACAGCCTCCAATGTCATTGCTTATTTGGCCAAAGCCAATGTTGCACTTTCTGTAGCGATGACCAGCTGTTCTACTTTAATGGCTATTGTAATGACCCCTTTTTTAACAACCTTTTTATCCGGAAGCTATTTAGAAATAGAACCCTGGGGCTTGTTGTGGAGTACCGTAAAAGTTGTTTTATTCCCCATTGCTTTAGGGATAGTGCTAAACCGTTATGCTCCAAAATCTACGGCTAAAATTTTACCTTTTTCTCCTCCTATGGCTGTGCTGTTGATTTGTTTTATTGTAGCCAGTATTATAGGTCAAGGAAAAGTGATTATCCTTTCTTCTGGCCTTCAGTTGATTGCCGCCATTATGTTATTGCACTTAGCGGGTTTTGTTCTCGGCTATCTTTTTGGCAAAATAATCGTCAAAGACACCGCGGTAGCCCAAACACTTTCCATAGAGGTAGGGATGCAAAACTCGGGCTTGGGCGCAGTTCTCGCTAGAGAAAATTTTATTCATCCTGCAACAGCCATACCCTCGGCCATTTCAAGTTTGGTACATTCTCTTTATGGCAGTATTTTTGTAAGTATCAGTAAATTAAAACAAAAAACATCCCATGAAAAAAAATAAAGTTGTCATTGTTGCTGCTAAACGAACCCCCATAGGGAGTTTTTTGGGAAGCTTATCTACCGTAACTGCGCCACAATTGGGTGCAGTAGCCATCAAAGGGGCTTTAGCTGCTGCGGGTGTTTCTCCGAATGATGTGGAAGAAGTCTTGATGGGAAATGTCTTACAAGCCGGAGTGGGTCAAGCTCCAGCACGACAGGCTGCACTTTATGCAGGAATTCCCGACACGGTTCCGTGTACGACCATCAATAAAGTGTGTTCTTCAGGAATGAAAGCTGTAATGATGGGTGCACAAGCCATTGCTTTGGGTGATGTGGAAATTGTTGTCGCTGGTGGGATGGAAAACATGAGTCTGGCACCGCATTTACTTTCCCATAGAACAGGAACAAAGTTTGGGGGAAGCACCTTGGCCGATAGCATGCAAAAAGATGGTTTATTGGATGCTTTTGATCAAGTAGCGATGGGAACATTTGCCGATGCTACAGCAGAAAAATATCAGATAAGTAGAGAAGAACAAGACCATTTTGCCATCACTTCTTACCAGAGAAGTGCCGCAGCTTGGGAAAGCGGAACGATGGCAGACGAAATCGTCCCGGTGGCTGTTCCACAGAGAAGAGGTGAGGATATTATTGTGGATACTGACGAAGAGTTTACTCAGGTAAAATTGGATAAAATCCCAAAGCTACGCCCAGCTTTTTCTAAGGAAGGGACGGTTACTGCCGCCAACGCTTCTACCATAAATGACGGTGCTGCTGCCTTGGTTTTGATGTCAGAAGCCAAAGCCACAACGATGGGAGTAGAGATCTTAGGATACATAGAAAGTTATGCAGATGCTGCCCAGGAACCCCAGTGGTTTACTACGGCTCCAGCAAAAGCGCTCCCTAAAGCATTGGCCAAAGCTGAGCTTACACAAGAAGAAATTGATCTTTTTGAATTCAATGAAGCGTTCGCTGTAGTGGGCCTCGCCAATCTAAAAATTTTAGGGCTTTCCGATGAAAAAGTAAACGTTCATGGAGGCGCTGTTTCTCTTGGACACCCTCTAGGTTGTTCGGGGACAAGAATAATAGTAACTTTGCTAAACGCTATGAAGGTCAGAAATGTAGCCAATGGGGCTGCCGCTATATGCAACGGAGGAGGAGGTGCTTCTGCAATCATAATTAAAAGAAACTGTTGAGATTAACTGTTGTTCTTATCATTTTTCCTCTATTGACATTTTGTCAAGAAGCGCATATTCTCTTTAATCGGGTAAATATGAGCGTGTATAATCCTGCTTTTACAGGAACACAAGGGACCTATGTTTCGTTTAACAGTAGAAGCCAATGGACCCAAATAGAAGACGCTCCCCGAACGAACTACCTGATTTACCAAATGCGGCAAAACAATAATGTAAACCTTGGGTTTACCTTACAAAATGATAAGGTATTTATTGAGAACAAAACCTATCTTACTATTGACTATAATTATGAATTGAAGCTTTCGGAGAAGCAAAGTTTATTTTTAGGGCTAAAGGGAGGAGGTTTTTACAATGACATCAATACGTCTAAACTAAGACGCTTAACGACCCTAGCAAACCCTTTTCTT
>WTJB01000306.1 GCA_011526335.1 Candidatus Arcticimaribacter sp. | reverse complement strand
TAACTTCGGTTTTTAGATTAGGCCCTGTTAGTCAAGAATTACTAATTTATTATTTGTGGATTTTACTTAGCATCTGTCATCTATTTTTAGCATTAAAGGTCCAACAAATGTATTAAGCAGATACCGGTAGACTTTATGTAGACTTTCATCAACAAAAACAAAAAAACGTCACTGCGCATGATTTGCGCCAATCCTTTGCCACCAATTTTTTTGGGAAAATCCCCACCCCATTGCTGATGCGCATGACCAGGCGTGATAGGGAGACTACCTTTATGCGATATATTGCTGTGGACCCACAAAAAGACACCTATGCCGCGCAATTTATCGCGCAGGTCCGGGAGCTTAACCTATAGTTTGCGTTTCCAAATTTGAGTACGCCCCAAAAATGAAAAGCCAAGATAACCACGGACATTAAGGGTATTATCGTCTTTGAGCGTCAGGGTGCAGTCATATGATTTTCCGTTGGCGGGATCCATGATTTCACCATCGGTCCAACTTTCTCCATCTTTGCTCAGGCCACGAACAATAACGAGTCCCTCTATGGGTTTCCCCTTTTCCTTCCCTTTGCAGTTGGTGCATACTTTGCCCTGATCTTCGGGCAAGAGAAGTTTATCTATTTTTCCATAAAGCTTTCCGTCTTCAACATACAAGGTGATTTCAGATTTCTCTACCCCAGTTTCGTCGTCGATATTGACCCAAGTCCCCTCAAAAGAAGCGGGTTGCACAAATAATGTAGTGAGAAGTAATAGTAAAAAATGCATGGTTTTTAATTTTAAAAGTAAACATTTCTCTGCGTTGCTTTGATGACAGTTTGATATTTTTTTTACATTAACCTGATGAAAATAGTATCCTATCTTTTACTCGCACTGGCCGGAATTTGCTTTTTTGAAGTGTATTATATCCACTCTATGCTCAGTTTTATCGACACCCCCTATCTATATGCAGGCCTATTTTTGTTAGGATTATCTGCACTGAGTTTCTATCAATTGAAAAAGAAAAACAAACGATGAAAAAACTTTTTTTAGGACTTTTTGTCCTCTTAGCCCTTGTCCCGATCACCTTAGGCGGTTTTTATTATGGGAAAAAGAATGCCATACAGGCCTTGTATGCACAATTGGGACAAGAAGCCCCTACCCTCACCCAAGACAATTACAGCTTTAGGGACCTCAATAAAAATGGGAAATTGGACCCCTATGAAGACGCGCGTGTGCCTACAGAAGAGCGTGTAGAAAATCTTTTGCAGCAAATGACTTTAGAGGAAAAAGCCGGGACACTTTTTATCACCATGGTAGGGATGACCCCGGAGGGCAATCCTTTAGATCTGCCGCTGATCAGTACCAACCCTATGGAAGTGGCTTTTTCGTTCATCTTGGCGCCCAACATCGAATTGGTGATCCAAAAAAGAATGAATCATTTTAATATCGTCAACAGCTATACGGCAGACGTATTGGCCAAGTACAACAATGAGATTCAAAAAATTGCAGAAAGAACACGATTGGGTATTCCGGTCACCATTGCTTCGGACCCTCGGCATGCGTCAGAACAAAATCCTGGAGCGGCCATATACACGCCCTCCTTTAGTCAGTGGCCGAGTCCTTTAGGCCTTGCGGCTACCAGAGACACGAGCTTAGTCCGAGAATTTGGACATCTTGCACGCGAAGAATACAAAGCCGTGGGCATACGGGTGGCTTTGCACCCTATGGCCGATTTGGCCACAGAACCCCGTTGGGGAAGAATAAATGGAACATTTGGAGAGGATGCTGGGTTATCTGCTGCGATGTCGTATGCTTACATCAAAGGGTTTCAGGGCGATACCCTGAGCAACGAAAGTGTCATTTGCATGACCAAACACTTTAGCGGAGGAGGCCCTCAAAAAGATGGAGAAGATGCTCATTTTCCTTACGGGAGCGAACAGGTATATCCGGGGAATAATTTTGACTATCATCTTCGCCCATTTGTTGAAGGCGCCTTACCCGCCCATACCGGACAAATCATGCCTTACTACGGCATTCCTGTGGGACAAACCGATGAAGAGGTTGCCTTTGGTTTTAACAAACAAATAATTACAACACTGTTACGCGACTCCCTTAAATACGACGGGGTTGTCTGTACAGATTGGAACATCATTAGCAAAGGCGGATTGGGCGACCCAAGGGCCTGGGGGGTAGAACACCTCAGTGAGTCTGAGCGGGTACTGAAAGTTTTAAACG
>WTJB01000177.1:2383-8182 GCA_011526335.1 Candidatus Arcticimaribacter sp. | reverse complement strand
GTACCACTGTAGCAGGGAAATATTTTCCGCAGCCATCAATGCCCGAAAGAGGTGTATCCCTACATTTCCTGCGCCAAGAAGAACAACATTTATCATGCGAATAAAGGTAGGATTTTCCTTTTTTTTATACCTTTTAATAACCTAATTCTTATACACCATGTTTTTAATATCTACCGTTGAAAAGATTTTCCACACCTATTTTTTATTGGCTGCCACTGCAGGTCTCATCGTTTTGGGTTTCCTAGGCTCCGTTAATGTATTGTATCTCACCAGCACACCACCCTCTTTTTGGGGTTGGCTGGGCCTGTTTTTTACCGTGATGGCTACCATGCGGTTTTTGGCTTTTTTCTTGGCGCAATACCCCAAGCGCAAACTTGCCGAGGCTTTTGTTACGGGGATTCTATTGGAGTTCCTCGTTTTGCTTTTCATCTTCGTGAATTAAATGCTAAAATACTACGCGATTCAAAGGGGGTAGGTTATCTTTGTCACCTAAAGAAGATGCTTGATTGATGAAAGAGTTTTTTTTAAAGTACCTCGCTTCCAACCGTTTAATGACCCTCTTGTTTTTTGCCTTCCCTGCAGCCATGGGCTTAGGGACATTTATCGAGAGTTGGTATTCTACCGATACCGCAAAAATCTGGATTTACAATGCCTGGTGGTTTGAACTCATCATGGGGCTCTTTGTGTTGAATTTTATTGGAAATATTTTTCGCTATAAATTATTGCGTAAGGAGAAATGGGCCGTTTTGACCATTCACCTTTCCTTTATCCTCATTTTGGTGGGGGCATTCATTACCCGTTACATCGGTTATGAAGGGGTTATGCCCATTCGCGAGGGGGAAAGCACCAATAAATTTTTGTCGGAAAAAACCTACCTCACCGTTTTGGTGGACGGAGAATTTGAAGGGCGTGCTTTGCGGAAACAATTGCAAAAACAAGTTTTGTTATCGCAGCATGTCGATAATACCTTTAGCGTATCCGACGATTTTAAAGGGCAAGATTTCGAAATCGCCTATGTCGATTTTATGGAGAATGCCACCGAAGGTTTGGTCTTAGACCCCGATGGGGAACGCTATTTAAAGATCGTAGAAGCCAGCGACGGGAATCGCCACGACCATTACATCAAGGCAGGCGATGTCGCCAATATCCACAATCTCCTTTTTACCCTCGACAACCCTATTGATGGGGCGATTAACATTGAAGTAAAAGAAGGGGAATACTTTATTAGCAGTCCCTTTGCCGGTTCATTTATGCGCATGGCCGACCAATTTCAAGGGGAACTGACCACCGATGGGCAGCAGCCGCTTCAGTTGCGTTCGCTCTATTCCCTACCCAACTTTCAGTTTGTTATTCCTGAGCCCGTATTGCGAGGGAAATTCGACATTGTCGAAGCTGAAAGTCAAGGGAAAGCCCAGCAAAACGCCTTACGCCTTGAAATTAAAGCAGGAGGGGAGTCCTCCATTGTTTCCCTCTTGGGCGGAAAAGGTTTTAGCAACGATCCAAAAAAAGTTTCTTTGGCAGGACTTGACTTTTACCTCAGTTACGGCTCGCTTCCTTTGGAGTTGCCTTTTGAAATTCAACTGAACGATTTTATTGCAGCAAAATATCCCGGAACCGAAAACAGTTATTCTTCCTTTGAGAGTAAGGTAACCGTAAAAGGGGAGGAGAAATTTGATTATGATATTTATATGAATCATGTTTTGGATCACCAAGGGTATCGTTTTTTCCAATCTTCTTTTGACCCCGATGAAAAAGGAACCATTCTTTCGGTCAACCACGATTGGTGGGGCACCTACATTACCTATGCGGGTTATATGTTGCTTTATTTAAGTATGCTTGGGATTTTCTTTATCGGGAAAACCCGCTTTAAAGATTTAGCGAAAGCCATCGATAAAATCAAAACAAAAAAGGCGGCCCTAAGCCTTTTGGTACTCTTCAGTTTAAATCTCGCTACAGCACAAGATCATTTGGTCGAAGGCCGATCAAAAATCAATTTCGATTCCTTGGTGGTGGCCGATGCTTTTCCCGAGGAGCAAGCTGCCAAATTTGGATCCTTAGTAATTCAAGACTTAGGAGGGCGAATGAAACCCGCCAATACCTTCTCCTCAGAATTGTTGCGCAAGGTGAGTAAGTACGATACCTATCAAGGCTTAAACTCCGATCAGGTGATGCTGTCTATTCTCAATGGCCCAGCGATTTGGTACAATATTCCCATCATTTACTTAAAGCGCGGGAACGATTCTATACGCGCGATAACAGGAGTCGATAAAAAAGCGAAATACGCCCCGCTCATCTCATTCTTTGATCAAGAAGGGAACTATAAAATTGCCACCCAGCTGGAAGAAGCCTACCGCGCTGGGATTCCCAACCAATTCCAAAAAGATTTTATCGAGGTGGACAAAAGGGTCAACCTTTTGTATTCTGCTTTGGAAGGGAAGGTCTTGCGTATTTTCCCTATTCCAGGAGATGAAAACAACAAATGGGTTTCTTTCCCCGAATTGGAAGAGGCACAATTTAGAGGAACCGACTCCCTCTATGTAAACAATGTTTTACCGCTTTATTTTCGTTCATTGCGTTTGGCCAAAACAACTAACGATTATACCGAGGCCGATGAATTATTGGAGAGTTTAAAAGGCTTTCAACAGCGCTATGGAGGTGAAGTTCTCCCCAGCCAAGACCGTATTCAAACCGAGATTACCTACAACAAATACGATATATTTAAAAAGCTTTTCAGCTGGTATTTATATGTGGGCTTTGTCTTTTTTGTCTTGTTGATTGTCCAAATCTTCAAGGACGGCAAATGGATGCGATTAGCCATCAATTTCTTTAAAGGAGCCACCTTTTTTCTCTTTGCGCTGCATACGGCTGGGCTCGCTGCTCGCTGGTTTATTTCAGGTCACGCTCCTTGGAGTGACGCCTATGAGTCGATGATATATGTCGCTTGGGCAACGGTGCTTTTTGGTATTCTCTTTGGTCGAAAGTCGAACCTCACCTTGGCTGCAACCACCTTTGTGGCTGCCATGATTTTGATGATCTCCCACTGGAATTGGATGGACCCTGCCATTGCCAATTTACAGCCCGTTTTAGACAGCTATTGGTTGATGATTCACGTGGCGGTTATTGTGGGTAGCTATGGCCCTTTTGCACTGAGTATGATCATTGGTGGGGTGGCGTTGTTCCTAATGCTATTGACCAACGCCAGCAATAAAGTGAAGATGGATTTGAACATCAAAGAATTGACCATTATCAATGAGTTGTCCTTGACCGTTGGGCTCATCATGCTCACCATTGGAAACTTTTTAGGTGGAATGTGGGCCAACGAGAGTTGGGGACGTTATTGGGGCTGGGACCCCAAAGAAACTTGGGCTTTGATTAGTATCATGATTTACGCCTTTGTTATTCATATGCGTTTGATTCCTGGTTTGCGTGGTCGATGGTTGTTTAATTTGGCCAGTATAGTCGCTTTTGCCAGTATTTTAATGACCTACTTTGGGGTGAATTTTTATTTGGTTGGACTACACTCTTATGCTAGTGGAGATAAAATCATCACCCCTAATTTTGTGTATTATTCTGCTGCTTTTGTTGCTCTGCTTGGGGTAGCCTCTTATTTCCCCTACAAGAAGTATTACCAGAAATAATTTACATCCAATAGGTTTCGAAAGTTTAGATTGGCATAAATCTTGACGCTAATGGGTTAAACCAATAAAGTTTAAGCATGAGATCCCATTTATCTTACCTTTTGATTCTTTTACTCCTTGTTTCCTGTAAGAAGGAAGCCAGTCCACAAACCCAAGAACAACTTCTAGACTAAAACCGTCGTTTGAGGGAAAGTAAAGCCATCGAAGCCTATCAATTTACTCAAAGCATTAGCTGTTTCTGTGCATTAGAATATACCCGTGCTAAAGTCTTGCGGGTTCAAGACAAGGTCTTAATTGCTGTAGATGGGCAGACAAATTTTGAAGAAACTTCACCCAATGAATATTTAACGGTAGAAGAAGCCTTTGCTTACATTGAACATCGCTTGGCAGAAGATCATTTTGATTTTAGTATTGATTACCATAAAGATTACGGTTTTCCTCAACAGTTTTATTTTGATAGAAGTGAAATGATTGCCGATGATGAGATTAGCTATCGCTTTACGGCATTTGAGGTGGTGGATAGGGTAGATTAATTTTTATCTTGCCTAAAAAAGTTATGACACCAAAAATAAAGTGGCTTATCTATGCCGTTTCCGGTCTTTTGTTGTTTGGGTTTGGTTTATCCCTTTTAGGGGAGGCCATTATCTTAAAATACACTGCTTCTGCTTATTGGGTGCCAGCAGGTACTCTAGCCCTAGTGGTAACCAATAGTGGGTTGTGCCTCTTTGGGCAAGCAATAATTGTTAAAGTAAAGGAGATGTAGCTTTAGAAAGCAGCGACAAATTCATCCTCATCTCTACCATCGGCAACCAAAGCCAATGCCTTTTCAGCAATAGCTTGAGCATCATCGGTAGCAAAACCAAGTCCGATAACCAAACGGTTGAGCAATTGAATTTCTCCCTCATCGGCGATGTGGTCGGCATAGACCATACGCGTTAGGTCGTACAAACGTTCCAAACGGCGTTGTTCGTTTGCAGGTGGGTTGATGGGGTAGTTGTCGGGGTTTGCCATGATTTCTGCGACCTCTGCCTCTTCAATTTCTAAATTGATGGCGGTGCGGTTTAAAAAAGCTTTTTCTTCATCGGTGATGATACCGTCGGCCAAGGCTACACGAACGATAGCAGCAAAGTGATCGCGGTTGCGTTGTTTGAATCCTGGCGTAAAAAGGTCGGAAAATGACATAAAATAGATTTTGTCCAAAGATAAAAAATCGAGATTTATTTTCCCCGAACTAGTGTCCTCCTTTTTTGGAAAAAAAATATGTAATTTTCCTTCCAAAAGGACGCATGAATTATCCCCTTAAAATCATCAAAAATCGCTCTGATATCGGTGCCGGAACACGCGGTTCGGACATGGGAATCGACGCCTTAGAGATTGCCGCCATCAATAAAGAGAACGATTTTTTTAATCGTCATCCCTTCATTGATGTACCCACACATAACGAAACCATTTACGACAAAGTAAACAACACCTTTGCCAAGCGAATTAATTTTGTAGTAGAGCAGTGTCAGCGTGTAGCAGAAGTGACCAGCATGGTGTTACGGCAAAAACACTTCCCTCTCATCATTTCGGGCGACCATTCTTCTGCATTGGGTTCATTGGCGGGGATTAAAACTGCTTTTCCCGATAAAACCCTTGGGGCTATTTGGATTGATGCCCATGCCGACTTGCACTCTCCCTTGAGTTCTCCTTCAGGCAATATTCACGGGATGCCTTTGGCTGCTGCTTTGGGTAATGACAATACTGATTATGCAGTTAACACCATAGACGAAACCACCCAAACTTCTTGGAACCAAATGAAAGCGATGGGTGGGGAGGAGCCGAAACTACGCCCAGAACATTTGGTGTATTTTGGTTTGCGCTCCACAGAAGAAGCTGAAGATCGCGTGCTTGATGCCCAAGGAATTCGCCAGTTTCCCGTCCATGAAGTTCGTTATCGCGGCATTGATGCTTGCGTGGCAGAAGCGCTAGAACGCTTGGCCGATGTCGACCTTATTTACATCACTTTTGACGTGGATAGTTTGGACTGCGATTTGATTTCGAAAGGCACTGGAACGCCTGTCTCTAAAGGCTTTGATCCACAGGAAGTCATTGCTATCATTCAAACTGTTTTGGCCACGGGGAAAGTGTGTTCCCTAGAAGTCTGTGAAATCAATCCTCT
>WTJB01000177.1:0-2283 GCA_011526335.1 Candidatus Arcticimaribacter sp. | reverse complement strand
GCTCTTGTTTCGGCTTGAAGGCTAATATGGAGTTTTTCGTCCTTTAACATTTCTTGTAGTTTCTTGGCCAAGTGCAACTGCAAGGTTTTTTGCGAAAGGTCGAGATTATTGGGTACTGCAATGAGATCTTCGAAAAGTATTTGCATTAGTTCAACCGGAGATAGTCCAACCCCCACCAAGGTAGCATGCGTTGAGAGCATACGGTTTAAATCTTTGGTGGCGAGTAAGCGATTCAAGGCAGAACGTTGCAGGTTTTGAATTTTAATCAATTCTCCATCGCCGTTAAATTCTGAAATGATACTGCTGTCGAGCAACCAATTTTGGGTAGTCCAAAGGTGTTGTTTTAGAAACCTAAGGGCTTCCAACTGCTTGTCTTTGGGTACATTGACATAGGTTTTTACTTCGTCTTGCTTGCTGGTGTGCAGCGTTTCGTTTACCCCTCCTACAATGCTGTGCACATGATAAATATAACGACGGTACACGCCAATAAGCTCGCCATACAGCTCTTTTAAGTCCGCATAATTTTTATTGGGGGAACTCGTCCATTCCTTTAAGTTTTTTGCAACGATCTTTAAGTTCTTGAGTCCATAACTACTCGCTTTAACGGGGTCATCGCCGATGTTCTCTGTTTGCGCATTAGGATCATTGCCTCGGCCACCAAACATATACATGGGGTCGAGCGATTTTTCATCTACCAAGGCCAAGAGCGTTGTTCTTTCTTCTTCAGGCGTTTGGCCAAAATAGCGGTATCCCCATTCAATGGCATAGTCGTCGTAGGGACCCAGTTGCCGGATAAAGCGGATGTTTTCATCTCCGGGCTGGGCGATGTAGTTGTAACGCGCATAGTCCATGATGGTCGTTGCAATACCGTATTTCTGTGTAAAGCTACCCGAACGGAGTGAATCGACGGGGTAGGCACTACTGGCCTTCATGTTGTGGGGTAGTCCAAGGGCATGCCCAATTTCATGAGAAATTACACGACGCATCATCTCCCCAATTTCTTCTTCGGGGGTATTGAGGGTTCGCGCTTTAGGGTTCGCAGCTCCTGTTTCTAACAAGTAGCGGTTGCGGTAGGAACGCAGGTGATTGTGGTACCAAATAATATCGCTTTCTAAAATCTCTCCAGTTCTTGGGTCCGAAACACTGGGTCCGGTAGCATTTCGTGTGGTCGAGGCTACATAGCGAACAGTGGAGTAGCGAATGTCTTCTGGACTAAAATTAGGATCTTCTTCTTTGGTTGGCGGGTCTTTCGCCAGAATAGCATTTTTGAATCCTGCTTTCTCAAAAGCAGTGTTCCAATCTTCAATTCCCATTTTAAAGTACTTGCGCCATTTTAAAGGGGTTGCAGGGTCGAGATAGTAAACAATGGGTTTAATGGGTTCGACCAATTCCCCTTTGGCATAGGCCGCTTTGTCTTTGGGTTCTAGGCGCCAGCGACGAACAATGCGGTAGCTGTCTGCTTTGAGTTCTTCTGAGCTGTAGTTGGTTTTATTGATGCTGAACCAGCCAACACGCTCATCGGCATAACGAATGGGCATGGGGTCTTCCGGGAGGGCAATAAACGAGTGGTTGATTTGAAAACTAAAGGTTTTAGCGCGATTCGCTCGGGGGGCTTTGTTGGCACTAAAGGTGAGGGTATGTAATATTTCGGTATTGCTGGGGAAGCTGTTGGCACTGTCAATGCTGCTTCGCTTTTTATCTACGCCTCCAATTTTATAACGGTCTTTTTCTCCTTTTCGGATGATATTAAACCCTGGCGAGTCGGCCATAAAATGACTGCTCACGTCGATGAGGAAACGGTCACTCTCTTTGTTTTTGATGTCAAAACCAGCTAAGATGGGTTCAAAATTATTTTCTTCTACGCTAAGGGCGATGGGATCTTCATCTTCGGCAATATTGCTGTAACTCACCTGCTTCAAATAAATCTTCTTCCCTTTTTTGACAAAGCGAACAACTTGCTCGGCTGTTTTTGACCCTGCATTGCGGTAGGCCGAGTAATTGGCAGGGAGTTGAGCATAGCGAGTAACAACGAGTAATTCTTTGTTCAGCAGCGATTCACTCAACTCAAAATACAGTTTGTTTTCCTCGTCGATATAGGTGGTGATCAATCCTTTGCTTTGCAGCATGCCTTTAGTGATTGAATCCAATGCTTTTGGCGCTTTACTCTTTCCAGATTTTTGTGCAAAGCCAGGGATGAGTGTAAAGAAGGATAAGAGAAGTAGGAGTGCAGTTTTTTTCATCGTTGTTTATATTACGAATTAAAACTACAAAAAAATGAAACGT
>WTJB01000057.1 GCA_011526335.1 Candidatus Arcticimaribacter sp. | reverse complement strand
AGTTTAAAAGTCCATTGCGTCCTGGGGGTAGTATGCGGAAAGGATCAGAGACTTCTCTGGTTAGGACTTTCATCCAATTGGGGCAGCTGTATAGTCCCTTTTCAGCGGCATAGGCTTGAGACATTAACTCGGTCATTCCATATTCAGAATGAATTTGTTTTACCCCAAACCCTTTCATTAGTTTGTCGTGAAGTTCCGCACGAATAAGTTCTTTTCTTCGGCCTTTCATACCGCCTGTTTCCATTACCACTGTATGGGATAATGTTAAGGGATAGCGTTCTGCAAAATCCAATAATGCGAAAGAAACCCCAAGCAAGAGTGTTTTTTTTCCTTCCGCTTCTAATGAAAGCAATTGTTGGTGTAGTTCTTCAAGATTATCGAGATAAAACCCACTTTGGGGTTGCTTTGTTTTTTCAATAAGTCGGTGTGCCATATACACCAAAGAAGACCCCTCTCTTTCTAAGTAAGAAGGGAGCAAAGCCAAGATAACATAATCTTCTACTGGGCCATAAAACTTTTCAAAGCAGCGTTCAAAACTAACTTCATAATGATCGAGTGATCGGACAAAATGCCGCGATGGGTTTTGTCCCGTAGTGCCACTAGAGGTAAAGATGCATGCCTCGGGTTCCTCAAAACTTTTTACCGCCTTTTGCTTAAAGAAATCGATAGGGAGAAAGGGGATTTTTGTTAGCGCATTGACTTCAGAGGGGTCAATGTTCAAAAGGTCGCAATACGATCTGTACACCGGATTGGATTGGTGTTGATGGGAAAATGTTTCCAAGGCTATTTTTTCAAATAAAGCACTTGAAACTGCTTTCTCGACCCCCATTTTCGCTATAAAATTCATGGTGTAAAGCTATTTATTTTCTTTACATAAACCCTACATAATTCCGCCATTTGTCTCTTATATTTTATTACTTTTGAGTAAATCATACCGATTCATTCACATGAAAAAAAGCAAAATCAAAATCCTAGTTGTTGATGATGAACCTGATATTCTAGAAATATTGACCTTCAATCTTTCTGCACAAGGGTACCAAGTTTATACCGCTTCTAATGGTAAAAAAGCGCTTAAAGTAGCGGATGAAATTATACCTCACCTAATCATTTTGGATGTAATGATGCCGGTTATGGATGGTATAGAAACCTGCGAACGTCTACGCATGGACAAGCGTTTTCAAAATACATTGATCATGTTTTTGTCTGCACGTGGAGAAGATTATTCGCATGTGGCTGCTTTTGATGCGGGTGCAGACGATTATGTAACCAAGCCAGTAAAGCCGAAAGTTTTAATGTCAAAAGTAAAGGCTATGCTTCGGCGTTTTATTGTAGATGAAGAATCAAAAAACTTACTCATCGGAGATTTAACCATCAACCTAGAAGAGTATAAAGTGATCCATAAGGGAGAAGAATTGAGTTTTCCTAGGAAAGAGTTTGAACTACTTTATCTTTTGGCCTCAAAGCCCGATAAGGTGTTTAAGCGTGAAAAAATTATGGAAGCGGTATGGGGAAGTGATGTTGTAGTGGGAGATCGGACAATAGATGTACATATCCGAAAACTTCGTGAAAAAATTGGGGATGACTATTTTAAAACGGTCAAAGGAGTAGGCTATAAGTTTGTAAATAAAGAAAGTTAAAATGGGGAAACGCTATAATGTTGCCTTAAAGCTTGCGTTGATCATAACCCTGTTTTTTGACTTTGTTTTTGTTGCAACCTATGCAGTAATTACAGACGCGTACCTCATACAGGACAATAACATCTTGCCCTTTTTTTTTGCTTCCATGCTTACTTTTGTATTTTGTTTTGCATTGGTACAATGGAGAATAGAAAATTATCTTTATACCAAGATAGAAGAGTTGTATAAAGAATTCTCTCCTACAGGAATTGCGTTAAGTCCAGACGCATTAAAAAGGGATGTTATTTCCATCACAAAAAGCTTACAAGAATTTGCCAAAGAACGTAAGTTGGAAATCGAGCTTTTAAAAGATAAAGACAATTATCGCAGAGAATTTATCGGGAATTTAGCCCACGAATTAAAAACCCCGCTATTTACTGTACAAGGCTATGTATTGACCCTGCTGGATGGGGGTATTAAAGACAAAAAATTAACCGAAAAATACCTGAAAAAGGCAGCCAATGGAGTCGATCGGTTAAGTTTTATCGTCAATGATTTAGACCTTATTACTCAATTTGAAACCGGGGTGACTACCATAAAACCGGAACGGT
>WTJB01000117.1 GCA_011526335.1 Candidatus Arcticimaribacter sp. | reverse complement strand
CTCTGTTACGACTCTTTCGTACGCATCATAACGATGAAAAATAAGTTGTTCAGCGTTGTACTTTTAAGCGCTATCGTCCTTCCCATGACGACAACTTTTTCAGCCCCTAAATTTAACCAAAATTCTCCAAGTAGTTTCGAATTCGTCAATCAAGATGTGGTTTCATTATTGTATGAAAATCAAACGCTATACATCAATGGGCTTGCTGGGCTAGGGACTATAAAAATCTACACCATCATCGGCAATGAAATTGCTTCTTATGACAATGTCTATCTAGCCGATTTCCAAACATCCATTGTTCTAAAAAGCAAAACCATGTACATTGTACGGGTGATCACAAACAATGAAGTAAAAACCTATAAGCTCGTCGCTCGATAGGGTGTTACCTACTGTAATTTGGAGCTTCTTTAGTGATTTGAATATTGTGCGGATGACTTTCCCGTATGCCCGAAGCCGTAAGTTGCACAAATTGTGCTTTCTCTTTTAAGGCATCGATATTAGGGGCTCCACAATAGCCCATTCCTGCTTTTAACCCTCCCAAAAACTGATGGATACTTTCAAACAGCTCTCCTTTATAAGGAACACGCCCCACGATTCCTTCGGGAACTAACTTTTTGATATCATCTTCTACATCTTGAAAGTAACGATCTTTACTTCCTTTTTTCATCGCTTCTACGGATCCCATCCCTCTGTAGGACTTGAACTTCCGTCCTTCGTAGATGATGGTTTCTCCGGGAGATTCTTTTGTACCGGCCAATAGCGACCCTAGCATCACGCAGTCTGCTCCAGCGGCAATGGCCTTAGGAATATCTCCGGTATATCGGATACCGCCATCGGCTATGATCGGAACTCCACTTCCTTTTATGGCTCTAGCCACCTGCAATACCGCAGACAGTTGTGGATAACCCACTCCAGCAATGATTCGCGTCGTACAAATAGATCCTGGACCAATCCCTACTTTGACCGCATCGGCACCGTTATCAACCAAATATTTGGCCGCTTCCCCAGTGGCTACATTACCTACCACAACATCTAGATCAGGGAAAGCCGATTTTATGTCTTTTAATACATGAACAACCCCTTGGGTATGCCCATGAGCGGTGTCGATAACAATGGCATCTACACCGGCTTTTACCAATGCTGTAGTCCGTTCGACTGCATCGGATGTAACCCCTACAGCAGCAGCTACGCAAAGGCGACCATAGCTGTCTTTATTGGCATAGGGTTTTGTGGTGTGTTTTGTAATGTCCCGAAATGTAATTAGTCCCACTAAATTGTTCGCATCATCTACAACGGGGAGTTTTTCAATTTTATGGCTTTGTAAAATCTCTTCCGCATCTGCCAGGGAGGTCCCTTGTTTTACGGTGATCAGATTTTTATCCGTCATGACCTCTACAATCGGACGATCATTATTTTTTTCAAAACGCAAGTCTCTATTGGTTACAATACCTTTGAGCTTACCTTGTTCATCAACTATGGGAATGCCTCCGATTTTAAAATTGGCCATGTTCTCTTTCGCATCCTGTACATTGGCAGCAAGGGTAAGCGTCACGGGATCCAGTATCATCCCCGACTCGGCTCTTTTGACCATCCTTACTTTATTGGCTTGCTGGTCTATGGTCATGTTTTTATGCAAGACCCCTATACCCCCTTCTCTTGCCATAGCAATGGCCATTTTACTTTCTGTGACCGTATCCATTGCGGCAGACACAATAGGAACATTGAGGCTTATATTTCTGGTAAAACGCGTTTGAATGTTTACTTCTCGTGGGAGAACTTCCGAATACGCAGGAACCAACAATACGTCATCATACGTTAGGCCTTGTTCTATAAATTTTGAATCTTGAGAAATCATATGCAACCGTTGAGAATTAGTTGCGAACAAAAATAAGGAAAATATAGGTTTAAAGTATCCTTATTCTGTAATAATTGGTTTACTGAATAAAGCATGTAAAACCAAAGCTGCTCCAACCGTATAACTTAAGGTCATCAACATTCCTGAAATCATTACGATATAGGAGAAAAAGGAATAGCCTTTCCAGAGGGCATAGATTCCACCAAAGGTCGTGAGTACAGAAATAAAAGGTTCAATACTTAATAAGGTTTTCAACCAAATGGGGGCTTGCGTAGCCCAAACCAAAATACCTAAAAGAATAAAGACAAAGGAGAGGGAAAGTATATGCGTATGAATAATGGTAAGCATTTCACGCCCCCCTTTTTTAAATTTT
>WTJB01000151.1 GCA_011526335.1 Candidatus Arcticimaribacter sp. | reverse complement strand
ACAAACTCATTAAAATAACGATAGCCACCAAGAGTTGCTTGAGCCATTTAAAATTTCCTTTTAGCAATAAATAGCCCACGATGAGGCCCAAAAGCAAAGGCAATGTATCGAGTTCTCCGAACAGAAAAGTGTTTTCTCCAAAAAGCCCCTTTAGACCTAACAAAGCACCCGAGAAATTCCCAGCTTCATAAGCAGCATTTCCTATAAAGATGGCTGAAATTAATAGAGCAGCTAAGGCGAGTTTTAAGGCTGGGGAAGCAACTTGATTTAAACTGCTTTGCGCCAAACCTTTTCGTGTAGTCCAAGCGATTCGTGCAGCCGTATTTTGAATAAAAATGGTAATCAAAACCGACAAAAGCATGGCCCACAACAAACTAAAACCGTGTTGTACTCCTGCAAGTATGCATAAGGTCAAGGTACCTGGGCCAATAAATGCGGCCGTGACCAATGCGGCTGGGCCGATTTTTTTATTGAACATTGTTGTCAATCTTTAGAAAAAGATAAACATTTTGAGCTGATTTGAAAAATCTGCTATTTAACCCCTTTTAAGGTGCTCTTCCAGCACTTCAATCATTTCTTTGTTCCCGCAAAAAAAACTGCTGCGTTGATGAAGATCTTCTGGCTCAATTTCCATAATGCGCTCCCCCATGCTAATGGCTTTTCCCCCAGCCTGTTCAACAATAAAAGCGATTGGGTTACACTCGTAAAGCAAACGTAATTTACCCGTTGGCATTTTTTTATTTGGAGGATATAAAAACACCCCGCCTTGGAATAAATTCCGGTGGATATCAGACACCATAGAACCTATATAACGGGTAGTATATTTTTCGTCATTTTCCTTTCGCTCTTTCAAATAAGCTTTAACTGCAGCGGGAAAGGTGGCAAAATTAGCTTCATTGATGGAATAAGTACTCCCCGTCTTTGGTAATTTTATGTTTGGATGGGAGAGATAAAAAGTTCCAATAGCTGGGTTTAGTGTAAAACCATTAACCCCGTTTCCAGAGGTATAAACAAAAATGGTAGAGGTACCATATAAAACATAACCTGCCGCTACTTGAGCTGTTCCTTTCTGTAAAAAATCTTCAGCTGTTAGCGGACTGCCAATTGGTGATAATCGTTTGTAAACAGAAAAAACAGTTCCCACGGAGACATTTACATCGATATTAGAAGAACCATCTAAAGGGTCAATTAAAACGACATACTTGCTTTTGTTGTATTCTTCATTCGTTTGTAGATCAATAAAAACGTCTGCCTCTTCACTGGCAATTCCACAAACAATTTTTCGGTTGGCAAGGGCTTTGATAAACAATTCGTGGGCAAATACATCAAGTTTTTGTTGGCTTTCCCCTTGTACATTCGTTTTGCCGTAATCCCCAATGATATCAACCAAAGCAGCTTTGTTAACTTCATGGTTGACCACTTTAGCTGCCAATCGCAATGCGTGTATAACTGCACTAAATTCTCCCGTGCTTTCTTTGTGTTTTTTTTGATCAGAAATTAAAAATTCTCCGAGTGTTTTCATTGATTTGGCGAATTGCGATTCGAGTTTTTTACGCTACTGTTGGGCATCGAAACAGTAAGTAAACCTGCGTTAGTTGATAGGATTTTATTTTCGACCACAAAGATGCTAAATAATGTGCTTTAAAATGCTCAATTCGACAGATTAAATCTTCCTAAAGCATTGTCCAAAAACGAATAGATTAAAATCAATTATCTGGAAAACGTTATCTATTTTAATTTAAAACTTTTACCCCATCCACCCTTCACGGTCTAGGCTGCGGTATTGAATGGCTTCAGCGATATGTTCGGCTTGAATGTTTTGAATATTCCCCAAATCAGCGATGGTTCGGGCGACTTTTAAAATCCGGTCGTAGGCTCGGGCAGATAGTCCCAATTTATTCATAGCGGTTTTAATCAAACCCTCTCCTGCAGTGTCAAGTTGGCAAAAGCTGCGAAATTGTTTGGCGTTCATTTGCGCATTGTAATGGATGCTGGGTAATGCAGAAAAGCGTTCCTTTTGAATTGAACGTGCAGCAGTCACCCGATTACGGATGTGTTCAGATGATTCTCCCAATTGTTTTTTGGCTAAAGCCGCAAAAGGCACAGGTTCAACCTCTATGTGTAAATCAATACGATCCAGTAGCGGACCCGAGATTCTACTTAAATAGCGTTGGGTTTCTATGGGGGTTGTAGTTCCCGTATGGAAATAGCCCGAGGGCGATGGATTCTTA
>WTJB01000216.1 GCA_011526335.1 Candidatus Arcticimaribacter sp. | reverse complement strand
CTATGGACAACGCCAATAAGAGAATCTCCGCCTCCACCTACTATTCCTAAACGTATTTTATGTGACAATTTTATTCTTCTTTTAGTTCTATTTCTTCGTCTTTAAAGATAAGCATAAATAACAGGAATACCGCTACGGCAAAGACAGCTGGAAGCATCCAAATCATCTCCCAGTTGTGCTGTCCGCTTGCCAGCAGATAAGTGTCTGAAATCTTTCCTGCTACCCAAAATCCAACCAGCATTCCTACACCATAGGTCGCGAGTGTGATGAGTCCTTGTGCGGCACTTTTAATTTTCTCTCCTGCTTTAAAGTCGGTATATATTTGTCCCGATACAAAAAAGAAATCGTAACAAATTCCATGCAGGGCAATTCCGGCAATGAGCATAAATGCGAGTTCTCCCGCATTTCCATACGCAAATAGTGCATACCTAATGGCCCATGCTAGCATCCCCACCAAGATTGTTTTTTTGAAACCAAAGCGTTTAAAAAATACAGGAAGCAATAACATAAAAAGAACTTCACTGGCTTGTCCTATGGTCATTTTTCCGGTAGGATTTTCCATGCCCAGTTCTACCAAGAAAGGATTGGCTTGTTGATAATAAAAGGCTAGGGGAATACAAATCAAGACAGAGGTGATGAAGAACATCAAAAAGTTGCGATCTTTTAAGAGGTTTAAAGCATCTAACCCCAACAAATCACCAAGTGAGAGTGCTTCGCCATCTGTATTGGAAGGCGGTGTTTTGGGAAGGGTAAAGCTAAAGAGACCCAAAAAGGCAGAAGCTATAGCTACCATACTAAAGGTATTGGCCAGCGCACCAGATTGTATGGCTTCTTCGGCGTCCCAGTGAAAAACATAACTAATCACCAAGCCTGCAACAATCCACCCGATAGTGCCGAAGACCCGAATCAGTGAAAATTCTTTTGCTGGATCTTTCATTTGGTTAAAGGAAACAGAATTCACTAAGGCTAAAGTGGGCATATAGGCTATCATATAGCCCAGCACATAGGGATAAAACCCGTTAAAATCTGTAGCATTCGCCATTTGATACATCAGTAGGGCGCCCACAAGATGCAAAATGCCCAAGATGCGTTCCGCGTTAAAATAGCGATCGGCAATCAATCCGATGATAAAGGGCGCAATGATGGCTCCCCAAGATTGGGTAGAAAAAGCCATTGCAGTTTCGGCTCCTGATGCTCCAAGATTATTTCCTAGAAAAGTTCCTAGCGTTACAAACCAGCCTCCCCAGATAAAAAACTGGAGAAACATCATTAAAGACAGTTGTAGTTTCGTTGTAAAATTCATTTGGTTGGTTTTAATTAAATAAGTTTTTCTGCACTTGCCAATAAGAGATTTTTGGTGGCCGTAATCCCATCGATTTCAGAAAGTCGATCGCCTTCGTATTCCACTCCTATATAGCCAGAATAGCCTGCGTCTTTTACAAGTTGTAGCATTCGCGTGTAGTCTGTGTGTATTTCGTTTCCATTATCATCAAAGTCATGCGCTTTTGCACTAACGGCAAAGGCCTTGGGTAACAGTTCTTTTACCCCTAGGTAACGGTCGTATTCTTGGATGCAATCTCCGTCCCAGCGTGCTCCTCCATCACGTTCCAAGCAAAAATTTCCAAAGTCTGGCAAAGTACCACAGTTGGGGTGTTGCACCTTTTCTAACATTTGCATGACCAAAGCTGCGTTGGAGGATAAATAGCCATGATTTTCTACCAAGACATTGATGTTGTGTGTATGGGCAAATTCTCCTAAAGCGTTCATGCTTTCCGACGCTTGTGCTATCCAAGCATTCGGATTGCGTTCCCCAAATAGATTGATGCGTATAGCATGGCATTGCATTTCTGCAGCAGCTTCAATCCATCTTTTATGGTTTTCTATGGCGAGCGTACGTTGGTTCTTGTCAGAAACGGCTAAGTCGCCTTCACCATCAATCATGATCAGAACATTTTTAACCGAATGTGTTTTTGCTGCTTCATTCGATTGGGTGATAAAGTTTTTTAAGGCGCTGGGTTTGTCCTTTGCTTGCATCACATCGGGGTACAAGGCGTTTACATACTCTATGCCCTCAAAACCCAACTCTTTTGCTTTTTGGGCAAAATCATAAGGATTTAGTGTTTGGTTTTCAATGGCTCTATGAAGTGACCATTGGGCCAAAGACAGTTTAAAAAAGGGAGCTTTACTTCGTTTACTCAAGGCTTTTCTTGGTGTTTGTAGATTTTCGCAGGCATACAATCCGAGTCCAGCATAAGCGGTTCCTGCTACCATAGTGTTTTTTAAGAATGTTCTTCGTTTCATTGCATAAATACATTTGGGCTTATAGCAAAATATAAGATGTTTTTCAGATAAGGTCTTCTGCGCAGATTTCTTTGTCAATTTAATAAACGAAAACGTTTTAAATCTCAATCTTTAAAAAAAAATAAGCCGATAGTTGAGTTTTCACTATAGATGTGTCTATCTTGTGAAGAATAAGAATAAAATTTAGTACACGTATGAGTCTTAAAAATACACCTACAGAATTCGACGCTATTGTTGTCGGAACTGGTATAAGCGGGGGATGGGCAGCCAAAGAACTTACAGAGAAAGGATTGAAAACCCTTGTCTTGGAACGAGGACGTGATGTAAAGCATATTGATGACTATACCACCATGAATAATGATCCTTGGGATTATCCTGCTGGGGAAGTGATTACCCAAGAGGCTAGAGAGCGTCAACCAAAGCAGAGCCGAACAGGATATACCACCACAGAATCTAGAAAGCATTTTTTTGTAGATGATATAGACCATCCTTACAATGAAGATAAACAGTTCGACTGGTGCCGTGGGTATCATGTGGGCGGACGTTCAATCATGTGGGGAAGACAAAGTTATCGTTTGAGTAATTTTGATTTTGAAGCCAATGCCAAAGAAGGGATTGCAGTAGATTGGCCCATACGTTATGAAGACTTGGCGCCGTGGTATAGCTATGTAGAAAAACATGCTGGGATTAGTGGTGAAGCCCTAGGTTTACCACAACTACCCGATAGTGAGTTCCTTAAACCTATGGAGCTTAACTGTGTAGAAAAAGAGTTAAAAAATTCCATTGCCTCTAATTATACGGATCGACTTTTGACCATTGGGCGAACGGCTCACCTTACCGAGGGGACCAAGCCTGGTGCGGGACGTATTAACTGTCAATACCGTAACCGCTGTATGCGTGGATGTCCGTTTGGAGGGTATTTCAGTAGTTTATCTTCAACGCTACCCATGGCGGAGGCAACAGGAAACATGACCTTACGTCCGAATTCCATCGTACATGAGGTGATGTATGATGCCGATACAAAAAGGGCCACTGGCGTTCGTGTAATAGATCGAGTAACCAAAGAAACCCTAGAGTTTAAAGCCAAAGTCATTTTTCTATGTGCTTCTGCTGTTGCTTCAACAGCGATCTTGATGCAGTCCAAGTCAGAAGCCTTCCCTAATGGTATGGGGAATACTTCAGGAGAGCTAGGTCACAACCTTATGGACCACCACTTCAAAGTAGGGGCGAGTGCTGAGGTAGAAGGCTTCGACGACCAATACTTTACGGGAAGAAGACCCAACGGATTATATATTCCTCGTTTTAGAAATATTGGTGGGGCTACCGATCAGAAAAACTTCTTAAGAGGCTACGGCTACCAAGGGGGAGGAAATCGAGGCTCGTGGACAGAGACCGTTAAAGAAATGTCTTATGGGGCGGAGTTTAAAAATTCTATATTAAACCCTGGCGGATGGACGATAGGACTTAATGGTTTCGGGGAAACCTTACCCTACCACGAAAACCGTATGTACCTCAACTACGACAAACTGGATCAATGGGGCTTACCCACCGTTACCTTTGATGCCGAAATAAAAGAGAACGAATTGGCCATGCGTGTGGATATGAAGCAGCAAGCCATTGAAATGCTCGAAACCGCAGGATTTAAAAATGTACAAGGTTTTGAAGATGACTACCATTTAGGTTTAGGAATTCACGAAATGGGAACAGCCCGTATGGGTCATGATCCCAAAACCTCTGTATTGAATAAAAACAATCAAGTTCATGGAGTTCCCAATGTGTTTGTCACCGACGGAGCTTGTATGACCTCTGCGGCCAATCAGAATCCTTCATTGACCTATATGGCATTGACGGCGAGAGCAGCAAATTTTGCCGTAGAAGAATTGAAAAAAATGAACCTCTAATCGCGATAATTATGGAAAGAAGAACCGCATTAAAAAATATTGGTTTATCCTTTGGAGCACTTGTGCTCACACCAACCGTAGCCGGCTTGGTCCAAAGCTGTCAAACGGCAGAAACGGGATGGATGCCAGAGTACTTAACGGCTGAAGAGGCCACGCTTGCAGAGAAAATAGCTGAAGTAATTTTGCCTACCACTCCTGATATTCCAGGGGCCACAGACTTGAATCTAATTCAATTTATGGATAAATACCTCCTTACCGTCAGCTCAGCTGAGGAAAGAGAAGCCTTCCGTATGTCGTTGGATGTGTTTTCTAGTTTAGCGCAAAAAGCAGCGGATAAGGAAAGTATTGAGGATCTCAGTTTAGACGATATTGACCAACAGTTGGACAAATACCTTCGTGCTACTGATGAAGAAAAATCTTCTCGACAAGAAGCATTCAACGCGTACATGACCGCCCTAGAAGAAGGGGCAGATGCAATGCCTCCTTTGGACGGAATTGCGCATGTGTTTTTGCATAATTTCAGAGGGTTAGCCGTATTTGCCTTTAAATCCAATGTCATTATTGGAGAGGAAGTTATGGCTTATGTTCCTGTACCTGGACAGCAAAAAGGTTGTGTAAGCGTAGAAGAAGCTACCGGCGGAAGAGCTTATTCTTTATAAAGTCCTTAAGTATTCAACAATAGCTCTAGCCTCTTCTTGGCTAAGGTTTTGATTAATCATCAAGGTATTATTGTACTCTTTTAAGAGGGCCATAGCAATAGGGTCCTCTTTTACCATTTTTGTAGGGTTTAGAATCATATTCATTACCCAGGCCGGATGACGCTTTTCAAAAATGCCTTCCATTTTTGGACCAATCAGTTTGGCATTGGTTTTATGGCAAGCCGTACATTTTTGTTGAAAGGCAGTTTTACCTACTTCTGCCATTTCCGTATCTATACTATCGTCAAAAACTAAATCAGTGATGGGGCCAATTCCCACATTATTTAAGTCTACCGGAGCACTTTCTTGTAGTTGAGCTGCTTTTTTTTCTTCTTTCTTGGTGCGGTTATATTCAAATCCTTTTTTCTCTTTTTCGTTTGTTCCACCGCATGCGCTTAGGGCTAGTGCAAGACCGATAATAAAAATCTTTTTCATCTTTTTCTGGTTTAAAATCTCGTTTTAAAAGTACTTAAAAAATTAAACTTTTACTCTTTTGGTTACCAAATAAACCCCGACAAAAACCAAGGCGGTAGCAAGCGTTTTCACCTCATCCATTTGATCGTTTCCTGTAAAGCTAGCATACAAAATAGCAATTATAGGTTGCACATAAGTCAATACGCCTATGGTTGTGGGGGGGACTTCTTTTAGTGCGTACATATTGAGTAGATAGGCCAAAAAAGTCGTAAAGAACAACACAAATCCAATGCGCCAAATCCCTTCCCATGGGAGAGCCGTCCAATCTACAGCCGTAAGTTCTGTATAGCCAAAGGGAAGATTCATCAAAATACCAAGCGGAAACATCCACTTCATCAAGGTAATCACATGATACTTGCCAGTAATGGGTTTTATGATCACCAAGTACGCCCCATAGCTAAAGGCATTAATGAGCATCATTGCATTTCCCAAGGGAATATTGGGGGCATTTTTAATGAATGAATTTCCGTATAACACAAGTGTTAGCGCCCCAAGAAACCCAAAAATAATTCCCATTATTTTGAGCGAAGTAATTTTTTCCTTCAAAAAAATCGCCGAAAGCAACAATACAATGATGGGCATTATGGTAATGATAACAGAACTGTTGATGGGGGTAGAAAGGCTTAACCCTTTGATAAAGAACACCATGTTTAAGCACATCCCAAAAGCCGTAGCGGCTAGAATTCTAAAATAATCTTTAGGATCTATTTTTTCTTTCGGGAAAAAGAAGCTGCATAAAAAGAACAAAAAGGAAGCGGTAATCACACGCAATAAAACCAATCCGTAGGGACCAATATAATCCGGCATAATGACCTTCATTATGGTGTGGTTTAACCCATAAATGGTGGTGGCTCCAACAGCGGCCAGCAAGGCCAAAAAACGCTTATCCATGCAAGCAGGTTTTGGCCGCTTCGATGGTGCCTTTGGCATTGCCGATAAAAAGCTGATTTGCGTGCAACAAGACTGGGCGCTTTAAAAAGGTATAGTGAGATAAAAGTAACGTCTTGATTTTCTCCTCTGTCAAGGAACTTTTATCAATTTCTTTTAATTTCTGTGCACGTTTGTTTAATAGGGCTTCGTAGGATTGAGTAAGCTGGTAGAGCGTTTCTAATTGTTCGTCATTCAAGGGATTTTTTTTGATGTCAATGTGTTGTATCGTATCGGGTAAATCCAAGGTTTTCATGATCCTTTTGCAGGTGTCACAACTGCTTAAATAATAAAAAACGTCCATAGGCAACTTGTTGAAGCACAAAGAAAATCAATTTCCTTGAAAGGAAAGGGAAATCAAGGGAAACTCTTACATTTGTAAGCGATTTTCATACACAAAAATATTATGGAAAAGAAACTTCGATTCAATAGTGCAACAATCCACGGAGGCCAGTCTCCTGATCCTGCTTATGGCGCCGTAATGCCACCGATTTATCAAACATCAACCTATGCCCAGACAACCCCAGGAGGACATAAAGGATACGAATATAGCAGAACGCACAACCCTACCCGGACTGCTTTAGAGAAATCTTTAGCCAGTATAGAGAATGGAAAACACGGTTTGGCCTTTGCCTCTGGACTCGCGGCGATGGATGCTGTGATGAAATTATTAAGTCCAGGCGATGAGGTGATTTCTACCCATGATTTGTATGGCGGATCCTATCGTTTATTTACAAAAATATTTGAAGATTTTGGGATAAAATTTCACTTTGTCCCTATGGAGAATACCGCACGTATAAGCGAAACTATAAATGACAACACGCGTCTAATATGGGTAGAGACCCCTACCAACCCCATGATGAATGTTATCGATATAGCAGCCATCGCTAAAGTAGCAAAGGAGCATAATTTACTGTTGGCAGTAGACAACACTTTTGCTTCTCCTTACTTGCAGCAGCCCTTAAATTTTGGCGCCGACATTGTTATGCATTCTGCCACAAAATATTTGGCAGGGCATTCTGATGTGGTTTTAGGATCCTTGGTGGTGAATGATGACAGTTTAAAAGAACGTTTGTCGTTTATTCAAAATGCCAGTGGAGCTGTCCCTGGTCCTATGGATAGTTTTTTGACCTTAAGAGGAATAAAGACCTTACACGTTCGTTTGCAACGCCACTGCGAAAACGGAAAAGCAGTAGCCGAATATTTGGCCAACCATCCGGGAGTAGAAAAGGTTTTTTGGCCTGGATTCGAAACCCATCCCAACCACGATGTGGCCAAGGCACAAATGAAAGATTTTGGCGGGATGCTTTCTTTTATTCCTAAAGGAGCCGACTACAACGCAGCCATGAAAATCGTAGAAAAGCTACAACTGTTTACTCTAGCAGAATCGCTAGGAGGGGTAGAAAGTTTAGCGGGCCACCCGGCCAGTATGACCCATGCCTCTATCCCAAAAGAAGAACGCGAAAAAAGTGGTGTAGTAGATGCATTGATTCGCTTAAGCGTAGGGATTGAAGATGCGCAGGACTTGATTGAAGACCTAGCACAAGCGATTGGCTAGAAACTTCCTATCTTTATCGTCTAATTCATCTTCATGCAAATTCCGGAAGGGAAGAAAATTTACTTTGCCTCTGACAACCATTTAGGGGCGCCTACTCCAGAGGCCAGTGCACCGCGTGAAAAACGCTTTGTTCAATGGCTTAGCGAAATTCAGCAAGATGCTGCTGCTCTTTTTTTACTCGGCGATTTATTTGACTTTTGGTTTGAATATAAAACCGTAGTCCCAAAAGGCTTTGTACGCGTATTGGGAAAATTAGCGGAAATGGCAGATGCGGGAATCCCTATTCATTTTTTTGTCGGAAACCATGACCTTTGGATGTTAGACTATTTAGAAAAAGAAGTGGGCATAAAGGTGCATTATCAACCCAAAGA
>WTJB01000158.1 GCA_011526335.1 Candidatus Arcticimaribacter sp. | reverse complement strand
GTTAGTGAGCCGGTTCCATTTTCGCAAATAGTCCCGTTGGCAGTGTCTAAAATACGTGCCATGACGAGGCGAGTATTGTCAGAGATATTGAGCTCAGGGTCTCCGGGCATTCCGCCGAATTCTACAAGATATCCTTTGGCTTGATAGGGCCCTGAGGTGCTTGTTGTATTGGGCAAATCATTCCAGGAACCCCGGATACCGACACTGTTGTCTGTAATGTGGGCATAATCTTCATTTCCTGCATTATTGGGCTCCCCGGTATTCCATTTGGCGTAGTTTGGCGAGGAACCATTCGCTTCCCCATTCCAAAAAATGGTCCCTGCCTCTGGACCTGTAGCCCATTTCCATACCCCTTCAGCATCTTGGTCAGTTCCTCCAATCCACCCAACACCGGGGCTAAGCTCTCCCACCAAACGGGCTTCCTCTTCCGAGAGGATGGTGGTTAAATAGCCTTGAAGTCCGTAGTATTGTTGTGCTGCTGCCGCTGCACGTGCTTGGGTCCAGGTAATATTGGGCTGTCCGATGTACTTGTAATAATGCCCTGTTGAAGGAAGATAATTGGCTCCGCCTGCGGTAAGGGAAAATCCTTTTTCTGTTGTAATGTTTGGATTGCTGCTATAAAAAACAACATCGTAAACCGCAGCAGTTAGGTCGGTAAATTCAATGGCATTACCGCTGGCAGGTAAAAGGGTGAGTTTTGCCTCGGCCGCATTCCAATTGGAACGCACATTAGGATGATTTCCCCGCAGGATTAAACGATCTTGATTGCGGATAAAACCGCTTGAAATCTGGATATAAAATGCTTCTACTTGCGTTGTGCTGGAGGCTGTTATTGAAAAGGATTGTACAATAGGCTGTTCCGTCAGGGGACAATAGATGGCACTTCCGTCAGCGACGACGACGGGGGCTTCGGTGTTTTGTGCATACACTTTGGGGCTATTGAGTGTTGCAAAAAACAAAATACAGGGCAGTAAAATCGAGCAAGTATAGCGCCTCCACATAGATGAGTCCGTTTAATTCAATCGGATTCCTTTATCCTCTATTGAAATGACTTTCCTTTTGTAAAGAAAACCAATGGCTTTCTTAAATGCTTTTTTGCTCATTTGCAAAACTGCTTTTATTTCTTCGGGACTGCTTTTGTCATGCAGCGAAAGGGTTTTGTTTTCTTTAAGCGCATTTATGATCCGATCACAGTCCAGATCAATGGTGTTTTTGAAACCTTGGGGTTTAAGGGCAACATCAATTTTTCCGTCTTCTCTTAGGCGTTTTACAAATCCTGAACATTGGTCTCCTGGAGCGAGGGCTTGGTGTACGTCGCTATGAAATAATAAAGCTTCTGTAGTGTCGTCAATGAGCACTACATAGCCAAGTTGTGTAGATCGTTTGATGAGCATTTCCACTCGATCCCCTGCCGTATAATTCATCTTAATTTTTTTCTAAATAAACCGATGTGGAAGGAAAAGCAAAATCGGATTTATGTTTTTTTACAATTTCAATAATGCTGTAGTTGATTTCTTGTTTAACGTCTATCAGAGTTTCCCAAGAGGGGCTATCTACATAAAACATGACCAAAATGTCTAAAGAGCTGGCGCCAAATTCTTGAAAACGTACCCTTCCGTCCTGATTTGTTTGTGGATGCTCATCAATAAGCTGCTGAATGTCATGAACAATGCCTTTGATTTGCTCCACAGATGTCGCATAGGTAAGACCGATGTTGAATTTAACTCGCCTTACTGGGCGAACCCCTAAATTGTCAAGTTCCGCATTGACCAAGTTTTTATTGGGTACCGTTACGATGCTTTTATCAAAAGTGCGGATACGCGTAGATCGGAAGCCTACTTTTTCGACTACGCCTGTTATTCCTCCAACAGTAATGATATCGCCAAAAGTGAAAGGTTTGTCAAAGAAAATAGTAAAGGACCCGAGTAAATTTTCTAAACTTTCTTTGGAGGCCATGGCAATGGCAATTCCGCCAATTCCCAGTCCTGTGGCTAGTGCGGTAATGTTTACCTGAAAAACACTTCCCAAGATGGTAATTCCTCCGAGAATGATCAAAATCACTTTTGCAATTTCTATTCCAAAGGGGATGAGTTGATCATCCATTTTGTTCTCCGTTTTAGCGGCTCTAGCTTTCAGGATTAGGCCAAAGTATTCTACTACACGCAGTAAGATCCAAAAAAAGGTTAGTGCAAAGAATAATGAAAAACCTCTTTGCAATACTTGTCGTATTCCAAATTCGCTAGGCGGGGCCCAGCCCCAAGATTCTGGAAACGTCAAATGACTAAATGCTATATATATAATCCCCAGCAAAATGATATTTTGAAGTGGAGTATGTAAGAGGGTGTCAAAATTAGATTTGTCAACGCCTTCTGTTCGTTTTCCAACCAAAGAATAGAGCAGGGTACTGAGGTAATTTTGTACTAAGCGCTTAAAGAGTAATCCCAACAAAAGGGAAATCAAAAAAAACCCGTAGGCCTTTATCGTATTGCCTAAAAAAACAGTCGCCAAAGTCTCTTGCAATTCCATTGTATTATAAGTCAACAGTCCAAATATACGTTTAATATCCTTGTTTTTATTCTTTGTTTTAAAATCAGATTTACAATGCTTGAGGATTGTTTATTTTTGTTCAAAAATTGATTCATGGATAAGAAAAAATTAAGAGCAGTGGCAGGGAAATTCGCTACAGGAATTACCGTCATTACGCATCAAGACGCTTCAGGAGAACTGCACGGTATGACAGCCAACTCTTTTGTTTCTATTTCTTTAGATCCGCCCTTAGTTTCTTTTGCGGTACAAAAGGGAAATACTTTAGCCAACCGGTTGACGGAAAATGAACGCATAGGGATATCTATACTAGAAGCCTCCATGGAAAACATCAGCAATCATTTTGCAGGGCAACCTCAAGAGGGGTTAAGTTTAGATTGGGAAGAAAAAGCGGGGGTAAAAATTCTATCCGATGGATTAGGCTGGTATGCTACCCAGATCAAAGAAATCCTTCCGGCTGGAGATCATTTATTGTATCTCTGTGAAGTTCTGGACTTGGATTGTGATGAGACCAAATCGCCCTTGCTGTACTTTAAAGGGTATCAAAAATTAACCCCTTAAGGTTAAAGGGGCAATTGCAGGTTGTCGCCCTCAATTTGTTTGGCGATTACGATTTTCTGTATTTCAGAAGTTCCTTCATAGATCTGAGTAATTTTTGCATCCCGCATCAAGCGTTCCACGTGGTATTCTTTTACATACCCATTTCCACCATGAATTTGAACGGCTTCTATGGTGTGTCTCATGGCCACATCCGAGGCCATTAATTTGGCCATAGCACTCGCATGTCCGTAGGGATATCCATTGTCTTTAAGCCAAGCTGCGCGATAGACCATCATTCTTGCGGCTTCAATATCAGCAGACATTTCGGCCAATTTAAAGGCGATGGCCTGGTGTTTAATGATCGGTTTTCCAAAGGTTGTTCTTAATTTTGCATAGGCAACAGCAAGTTCGTAAGCCCCTGCGGCTATACCCAATGCTTGCGCTGCAATACCAATGCGACCGCCTTCCAGGGTTTTCATGGCAAAGGTAAACCCAAATCCCTCGGGGCCTAGCCGGTTTTCTTTGGGGACTTTTACGTCGGTATAGGTAATTGAGTGGGTGTCCGAAGAACGGATGCCCAATTTATCTTCTTTAGGTCCTATACTCACCCCTTCCCAACTTTTTTCAACAATAAATGCATTGATTCCTTTATGTCCTTTTTCAGGATGCGTATGCGCAATCACCAAATGAATGCCGGCTTTTCCTCCGTTTGTAATCCAGTTTTTTACCCCATTGAGGAGGTAGTGATCGCCTTTATCTACCGCAGTTGTTCGTTGTTTACTGGCATCACTCCCTGCTTCTGGTTCAGAAAGACAGAAACAACCAATTTGGTCGGCTGTGGCAATGGTCTTAAGGTATTTTTCTTTTTGTTCGTCGGTTCCGTATTCTTCTAGTCCCCATGCAACCAATGAATTGTTTACAGACATAATCACCGAAGCACTGTTGTCTATTTTCGAAATTTCTTCTAAAGCAATCACGTAGGACAAAGTATCCATTCCGCTCCCTCCGTAGGCCTCAGCAGTCATCATGCCCATAAAACCTAGCGATTTCATCATGGCCACTCCTTCTTCTGGGTAGCTCATATGGGTATCACGTTCAATAACACCGGGTTTTAGGTGTATTTGTGCAAAATCTTTAGCTGTGTCGCGTACGGCCTTGTGCTCTTCTGAAAGTCTAAAATCCATGATCGGTCGTTTTGGTTACCTCTTTTACCAAAGATCGTAATAAATATTGAATTGTGATTAAATAAAATAGATATTTCAGCTGATTTTACCTCCCATACGAATATGACTGTTAAATTTTAATTAAATTGGCCCCTAGAAAATGATTTTATGTCGGAAAATAAACCCATTAAAAAAAGGAAACGCGGGAGGCCAAGTTTATCTCAAGAATTAGATATCAACGACATACTAGATGCAGCACTTCATGTTTTTTCAGAAAACGGGTACGAGGGGGCACAGTTAAAAGATGTAGCCCAACGGGTTGGTGTTACCAATCCGTTGATTAGTTATCACTTTGAAAATAAGGAGATCTTATGGAAAAGAGCGGTTGCTTATCTGGGTGAGAAGCTTGTGGTACGCTTTGAAGACATTCAAAGTTACTTTAAGGATCTCAAGGGAATTACAATGTTGCGCGCCTATACGCGGCAATACATTTATTTCTTGGCCGAAAATCCAGCCCTTTACAAAATCATTTTCAATGAGATGGGAACAGATACTTGGCGTTCCAATTATTTAAGCGAACATTTGTTGACGCCCGTTATATGGTTTGGAGAAGAAAGTATAAATGCTCCTCTGTCCTCATTAAAAGAGTTTAAGACGATACCCCGGGCAAATTTTGTGAGTATTATTCTGGGAGTATCCGGAAGCTTTTTTATGCTTGCCCATCATTTAAAAATGCAATACGGGACAGATGTTTTTTCCCAGCAACAAATCGAGCAACACGCCGATGTGGTCAATGATCTCATCTTTAGCCAATACGAAAACTAAAAAAAGCGCCGATTAGGCGCTTTTTTAATGGAATAGTCTTTGTTTTTACTTGCCAAAATCATGGATGGATTTTCCGGCACTGGCCAAGTCACGTAAACTTTGTGGAACTTCCCAGTGTTCTCCATAAGCGGCTTTAAAGCGGTCACAATCTTCAATGAAATTATCCATCCCCACATAATCGATGTAAGAGAGTGCGCCTCCTGTAAAAATGGGGAATCCCCATCCTAGAATAGACCCAATGTCTCCATCTGTGGTAGAGCGTAGAACGCCTTCGTCTAAACAACGGTAGCTTTCAAGAACCTGTCGGTGAAGCAAACGTTTTTTCACTTCCTCTTCTTCTATGGCCCCAGGTTTTGGCGGGAAAATTTCCTTAAGACCAGCCCATAATTTCTTTTGCCCCCCTTTTGGGTAATCATAGAAACCAGCGCCGTCTTTTTTCCCTGTTCTTTGGTGGTTTTCGACAAGGTTTTTAACCAAATTATAGGTGCGTTTTTCAAAGGCTTTCTTTTCTGAAGGATCGCTTTCAAAAATATGAACCGATAGGGTCAAAGACACTTCATCATGAACCGCTAGAGGCCCTACGGGCATTCCAATTTTTGTAGCCACACGTTCTATCATGGGGGCAGGGACACCTTCTTCTAATAAAAACATTCCTTCACTAACAAATGTTCCAAAACAGCGCGAAGTAAAGAAGCCTCTACTGTCGTTTACAACAATAGGAACTTTCTTTATGGCAACGGTATAGTCCACTGCTGCAGCTATGGCCTTGTCTTCTGTTTTTTCTCCCACAATAATTTCTACCAAGGGCATTTTGTCTACCGGTGAGAAGAAGTGAATACCGATAAAGTTTTCTGGGCGTGCAGATGATTTTGCAAGAAGACTAATCGGGATCGTAGAGGTATTGGAACCATATACTTTGTCTTCTCCTAGAACAGCTTCTGTTTCTTTGGTTACACGATCTTTTAATTCTACATTTTCAAAAACCGCTTCAATAATCAAATCACTTCCTTCTACGGCATTCGGGTCATCTGTTGGGGTGATTTTAGCCAATAGCGTTTCTTTCTTTTCTGGCGTAGAACGTTTTTTTGCAATGGCTTTATCCAAAAGCATGCTAGAGTAGGCTTTTCCTTTTTCGGCGCCTTCCACAGTAACATCTTTTAGGACCACATCCATCCCTGCCTTGGCCGAAACATAAGCGATACCAGCACCCATCATTCCTGCCCCTAGAATTCCTAATTTATTGATTTCATATTTTGGCTCATCTTTCGGACGTGCCTTTCCTTTGGCGGCGTCTTGAATGGCGAAAAAGCCAGTGCGAATCATATTTTTGGCCTCTTTGGTGCATACGGCATGGGTAAAGTTTCTCGCCTCAATTTCCAAAGCACGGTCAACAGGAATTTGTATCCCGTCGTGGATGACTTTGATGATTTTTTGGGCTGAGGGGTAATTTCCGTGAGTAAGTTTCCCCACATTTCCAGATGCCCCTACCATCGTTTGAACTCCGTTGGGTGTCCACAAGGCTCCACCAGGAATTCTATGTTTTTTATTGTCCCAAGGCTGTACAGGATTGGGCGTTTCTAAAATGAATTTTTTTGCTGCCGCCAACATTTCTTCTTCATTTTCAGCAACGGCATCAATCAAACCATCTTTTAGTGCTTTGGGAGGGCGCGCTTCTATCCCTTGCAATAAATACATCAATGCAGTTTGAATGCCCAGCAAATAAGGTGCTTTTACCGTTCCTCCTGCACCGGGGAATAAACCAACTTTTATTTCCGGAAAACCAAGTTTGATTTTTGTGGAATTAATGGCAATTCTGTGATGGCAAGCCAAACATAGTTCTAGTCCTCCACCTAAAGCGGTTCCGTTGATCGCAGCAACAAAGGGTTTGCCCCCCGTTTCAATTTCGCGAAGACTGCGATGCAATTGCATTAAATTATCGGTAAACGCTTTTTTGTCTGTAATGTCTTCTAAGAGTGCATTGAGATCTGCTCCCGCCATAAATATGGGCTTCCCAGAAGTTACGATAACCCCTTTTACGTTCTCGTCGGCTATGGCCTGTTGAGCTACTTCTATATAGCGTGCAATAAATTCTTCAGAAAAGAGATTTGCAGAGTTTTCAGTTTGATTAATCGTTAGTGTTCCTACGCCGTCAGCATCTACTGAAAAAGACAATAGGGTATCTTGAATATTTTCCATTTTTCTTCTTTGGGTTTAAAATTATACGCGCTCGATAATGGTTGCTATTCCCATTCCGCCAGCAATACATAAGGTAACAAGACCAGTATTCAGGTCTCTTCTCTCCAATTCATCCATAAGGGTTCCTGTGATCATACAACCCGTGGCCCCAAGGGGGTGACCCAGAGCAATAGCCCCTCCGTTGACATTTACAATGTCATGCGAGACGCCCATTTCTTCCATAAACAACATTGGAATGGCAGAAAAGGCTTCATTTACTTCAATCAAGTCAATGTCCCCGATAGACATTCCCGCTTGCTTCAGTGCTTTGCGCGAGGCTGGGGCAGGACCTGTAAGCATTATGGTTGGATCTGTACCGTCTATTGCAGCTGTACGTATTTTAAAACGCGGTTTTAGTCCCATTTTAACTCCTGCCTCTTTGTTACCAATCAAGGAAATGGCCGCTCCGTCTACAATGGCGGAAGAGTTTCCGGCATGGTGTACGTGATGTAAGGTTTCTACTTCCGGATATTTATCCAAGGCAACGTCATCAAAACCAGCCATTGCTCCCATCATTTGGAAAGCAGGTTGTAATGTGGCCATTCCTTCTGCTGTAGTGCCCGGACGAATGTTTTCGTCTGTGGTGAGAATGTCAATTCCATTTTGATCTTTTACGGCAAAACGCGATTTAAAATATCCCTTGGCATCGGCTTCTGCTGCACGACGTTGAGATTCTGCAGCAAATTGGTCTGTTGCTTCTCGGGTATACCCGTATTTTGAAGCAATAAGGTCTGCTGATATTCCTTGAGGAACTAGATTTCCCGGAATGGCTAAAGTAGGATCAATAAACATCCCTGCACCATCAGAGCCCATCGCTACCCGTGACATACTTTCTACACCACCGGCTACAATAAGGTCTCTAAATCCAGATTTAATGTAGGCAGCCGCTTGGTTCATAGATTCCAAGCCCGATCCACAAAAACGGTTCAAGGT
>WTJB01000121.1 GCA_011526335.1 Candidatus Arcticimaribacter sp. | reverse complement strand
GGGTTTTCGTCTTTTTCAAATAACTCGGTCTGTGTTCGCTCTCCAATTACGCATACCTTTCTTGCATGATCGATATCGGATTGGTTGATGAACCTTCCGCCCTCATAGATCTTTTTTGTTGCAATTTTAGTATACTCGGGGAAGTCGCCGTAGATGGTGTAGTTTCCAGATTTTGACCCCCTTACTACCTCAGAGGGCGGGTTGCCGTCAAATAAGCCACGGGCATTTCTCGGAGCGATAAATTGTATTTCGGGGACATTATTTAATAGGGTTTGCGCGTCTTGTAACTTCAATTGGGGCGAACGGCCTGTTTTAAATCCGCCATAGGGTTTGCTTGTGCTTTGGGCCCAAACAAACATGGAGTTCATGGCTACATTTTCAAATTCACGCTCAAAACCGTTATTCAACCCTTGAGCAGAACCCGATAAGGCGATATAAATAAAAATTCCCCACAATACCCCAATAACGGTAATGATGGTACGGGCTTTATTTTTTCGGATAGACCCGAAAATTTCTTGCCATGTATCGCGGTCAAATATGATTTTTAAACTATTCATCTCTTAAAGCAACAATGGGTTTTATACTTGCTGCACGTTTGGCAGGGATATAGCCTGCTATAGCACCAAAAATGATCAACACTAGTGTAGAGCCAATAGCAGTAGAAAGGTCAATGAAAGGATTTTTAATAAAAAAGTCTTCTAAGGTTTCGCCGAGATTGTCTAGGATGAGGACCCCAATGAGCATCCCAATAAATCCTGAAAGGGTTGTAATGAAGATGGATTCTTGTAAAATCATCTGAATGACAGATTTTGGCGTGGCCCCTAAGGCTTTTCGAATACCTAACTCTTTGGTTCGCTCTTTTACCACAAAAACCATAATATTGGAAATGCCAATGATACCGGCAATTAGCGTTCCTAAACCAACAAAGGTGACGATGATTTGCAATACACTTGCAAAACTTTGATTCCGCTTTAGATCGTCCGCTACATTACGGATATAAATCCCGTTAGCATCAGAGGGCGCAATGGATTTTTTTTGCTTTAAAAAAGTACGCAGTTTTTTCTCAAATCCTAAAGAACCCGCATGACCTAATTGGGGTTTAAAGGCCAGTATGATCTGATCTATTTTATCATTGCTTTTTTCCAACAACTGCCGCGTGGTGTAAGGAATGTAAATAAAGCGCTCTTCATTGTCGCCTCCGTCGTCTTGGAACACACCTACTACTTTAAATACGCTATTACCAATATCAATAAACTTCCCTATTGGGTCTTCTTTTTTGAATAAATCTCGCGCCACCAAACGTCCGATTACGGCATATTTGGTTTTATTTTTAATATCAGAAGCATTGATATACCTTCCTTTCATGATGATGGTCTTCTCTGCAAATTGATGCGCAGGACCTACGCCCCGAGTAGAGTAGTTGTCGAATTCATTTTTGTATTTGACTACTGCACTACGCGATATTCTCGGGGTAATGTATTCTAAAAAGAAAGGGAAATTTTCTTTGATGTCGGCTAAATCAGAATTGTCAAATTCTATTCTTCTATTGGCCTTAAATCCTTGATAAGGTTCTGAAGTTCTCCCCGGGAAAAGAAAGATGGTATTGGTTGCATCGTCTAAGAAAAACTCTTTAAAGGTGTTCTTTAAACCGTTCCCAAATCCGAAAAGGATAATAAAAATAAAAATACCTAAGGCCACCGTAAAGCCCGATAAAAAGGTTCGTAATTTATTTTTACGAATGGTTTCAAATATTTCCTGCCAACGATCTCTATTGAACATATTGCGCTGCTAAAATTTGATCTACTTGCGTGTCTTCTACAATAACACCATCTTTTAGACGAATGATGCGCTTACACATTTGTGCGATGTCTTCTTCGTGGGTAACGACCAAGATGGTTTTTCCTTCCTGATTGATTTTTTGGATCAAATCCATCACCTCATAGGAGGTTTGTGTATCCAACGCTCCTGTGGGTTCGTCTGCCAATAGCAATTTGGGTTCGGATGCCATTGCACGCGCAATAGCTACCCTTTGCTTTTGCCCTCCAGACAATTCACTGGGTAAGTGGGTTGCCCAGTCGGCTAAACCTACACTGGACAAATACCTTAAGGCCTTTTCTTGACGCTCTTTACGGCCTTGCCCTTGATAATACAACGGAAGGGATACGTTTTCTAAGGCTGTTTTATAATTGATCAGGTTAAAGGACTGAAAGATAAATCCTAAGAATTTATTGCGGTATTTGGCGGCTTTGGTCTCATCCAAATCTTTGATCATCACCCCATCCAACTCATAGGAACCTTCATCCAATAGGTCTAACATCCCTATGATGTTCAATAAAGTTGATTTTCCGGAACCCGATGACCCCATAATGGCCACGAGTTCGCCCTCTTCTACACGTATGTTTAATCCTTTTAAAACATGGAGTGTGGAGTTCCCCATTTTATAAGATTTGTGCAATTCTTTAATGTCAATCATAGGTAATTAGAAATAAGTAAGTGATTACTCTATAGGATAAGACGCTCTTTTGAACTGTTTGTTACAAAATCGTCGCATTATTTTTTTACCATACGGTAAACAACAAACCCGACAACGCCAACCAAAAGGTAAGGAACGGCCATGAGGTAAACGATGCCGTCATTGATTCCTTTAGCAGTAGCTTGCCCTTCTTCACTTTCCAAGACAGCTCTACACATAGAACACTGTGCTTCTGTATGCTCGGGCAGCAGCAGAAAAACCACAAAAAGGAAGAAGAAAGGAAACGCTTTCATTTAGCTATAATAAGGTGATATCATCAAATAAATTATAACACCCGTCAAGGTAATGTATAGCCATATCGGGAAGGTAACTCTTGCAATCTTTCTATGATTGGTAAATTGCTTTGAGATGGCGCGTACATAAGAAATCAACACCAAAGGAATGATCGCAATGGACAGCAATATATGCGATATTAAAATAAAGTAATAGACGTACTTTATCGTTCCCTCACCACCAAAGGGCGTAGGATCGGAGGTTAAATGGTAAGCAACATACATGACCAAAAAAGCCAAGGAAAGCCCAATAGCGGTCTTCATCAACTGTTCGTGCAAGGTGATCTTTCTTTTTTTAATGGCCCACAAGGCTACTAACAAAACCAAAAAAGTATAGCCGTTAATGCCAGCGTATATCGGCGGTAAAAAAGACAAAGGCTGAACGTTTTCTAAACGAATACGAAATAGAATCGCCACAACAACAGGAATCAAAACAGAAACGGCTATGATGAGATTCTTATACTTTAGAGCTTGGGGGTTGGTCGTGTTTTTTTCCATAATTATTCGTTTAATAAGCGTTCTATATCTTCTATCAAAAGCGCAACATCTTGTTGTTCATCTCCTTCTTGGTCGAGCCCTAAATAATACACTTTAGGGTTGCCATAATCATCCTGTCTGGAACGAATGTAACCGTTGCGGTCGATTAAGGCAAAATAGCCTTGATGTTCAAATCCTCCAGCAACCGCGGGGTTTACTTCTGCAAAAATATTAAATCCTTTATTGGCTAAAGCGTAAACATCAGACTTATCTGGGGTGGTTAAAAAATGCCAGTACGGATTTTTGTCCACATAGAATTCAGCATAACTCTTCAACACCGAGGGGGTATCGTGTTCTGGATCTATGGTAAAAGAGGCTATCCCAAAGTCTTCTCTATGGCCATAGATATCGTAAATCTTTTTCATGTTTTTATTCATGATCGGGCAGATAGAGGGGCAGCGCGTAAAGAAAAACTCGACAAGATAAACCTTGTCGGCATAATCTTCATTTGAAATGTAAAGGCTGTCTTGGTTGAGATAAATAAACTCAGGAACCTTTCTCGCCTCGTTGTCAATGCGGATAAAGTCCAATCCTTTATGGCCTGGCTTTACAGATCTATTGCTGCCTACCGTTGTATCATTCTGAATACGATCAATGATTTTTGGGATAAAAAGAATACTGAAAATCAGTATAGTAACGACAAGACCTATAGAGGAATTCTTTTTCATGCTCAAAGATAATTAAACGGTTTGAATAGACGAAAAACTACTTGGCTCTGTTGCTGTTGTTTTTCTTTAATGCCAAACGATATTCCGCCAATATAACCTTCACATCATCGGTCATTTTACTGTTGAGTTCGGCTACAGAAGAGGTGTTGTATCCGAACAATGTCCCTACATCTTCGTCATCATCACGGCCGCGCAACTTTCGTTTACGATCGATAATAAACACGGTAGAGGTACTGTTTTTTTCATTGAGCTGGACGTCTGACTTTAGACTTGAAAAGAGGGATTGAATTTCAGCAGGACTCCCCAAAATAAACCTCCATTTTACCAGGTCTGTCCCTACCCCTGACTCCAAATCCGCTAAGATGGATTGTATCTTATCTTCTTGCCCCTTCTCTACCGCCATGACAAACTGAAAATCGTCAAATTGGTAGAAGCGCTTGTAGATTTTTTGGTTAAGGTTAAAGGCATCGCCTTTTCTTTGGTCCAAGTCACTGCCCCAAAAGCCCAACACAGTAATGTTGTCTTGCAGTTGGTGCGGTGCATCGGCTAAGGTGTCCCAAGCCGTAATTTCATCAATGGACTCGGTGAGTATAGGTAAACGGGCGAAGTTGTTTATCCCGGAGGACAAAAAAAGATAAATGACAATGGGGAAGATAAAAAGTATCCCCAGTACCGTAAACTTTTTTATCGCCTCGTTTTTCATCGAGGTGACTTAGAAATTCCAACTAATAAATCCGTTGGACATTACCTCGTAGATATAATCTGCTTCTACGATAAGGATAAAGGCCAAGTAAGGAATTAAAATCAATAAAGGCAATACTATAGACCCTTTAAAAGATCCTTTTTCATCGCGAATGTGCATAAAATCCCACGCAATATAGTAGGCTTTTACAATGGTGAGAATGATAAAGATCCAGTTGAGAATTTTCATCCCAAGAAAGGGAGCCATTAAACTGACGGGTTTTAAAATCCCCAATACAACCTCTACAGTAGTCACTATAGACAAGAAGATCAGAACGCCCCAAATCTTTTGTACGTTCGATTTGAATTTTAGTAGTCCTCTAAAGATGGCTAAGTTTTGTGTATCGTGTGCCATTAGTGTGTTTTTTTAAATTTAAACCAGATAGAAAAAAGTAAATACAAATACCCAAACGAGATCGACAAAGTGCCAATACAATCCAACTTTTTCTACCATTTCGTAGTGTCCTCTTTTCTCATAGGTTCCGATCACCACATTAAAGAAAATAATGATGTTAATCACTACCCCTGAAAATACGTGGAAACCGTGGAAACCTGTAATAAAGAAGAAGAAATCAGCAAAGAGACGGTTACCGTATTCATTGTGAATCAGGTTGGCTCCTTCTACAACCGCTACTGCATTTTGGATTTTATCCAGCGACGCTTCGCGTGAAAGGATAATTTTCTTTCCCTCGGCGTCGATTTTTTCGCTTTTGATGACCAAATTTTCATTGGCAGCAAAACCTGCTTGTACTTCAGCGACCGAGTAGGTTGGCAAAGTAGATTCGCTCTTAAACCATATTCCGTTGCTGTTTTCATGTGTTGTTCTATCGGTAGCAATGTCTGCTGCAAAAGCCTCTAGGGCTACACGTTTGCCCGTATTGGCATCAACAAATTGTAATATTTGTCCTCCGCGTGTTTCTAAGGCACCGTATTCTCCTTTGATGAAATTTTTCCATTCCCAGGCTTGAGACCCAACAAAGATGGCTCCACCAATAATGGTCAAAAGCATATAAAAGGTAACTTTTGCTTTGTTCATGTGATGCCCTGCATCCACGGCGAGTACCATGGTTACAGAAGAGAAAATCAAAATAAAAGTCATCAAAGCCACATAGTACATAGGCGCATCTACACCATGCAAGAACGGGAAGTGAGTAAACACCTCATCTGCTATGGGCCAAGAGTCGATATTCTTGAATCGTGAAAATCCATAGGCGACCAAAAATCCTGTAAACGTTAGCGCATCTGATACGATAAAAAACCACATCATCATCTTGCCATAACTAGCATTCAAAGGTTTGTTTCCGCCTCCCCAAACGTTGGTTTCTTCATTGGGATTGGTTGCTGTAACTTCCATAAATTAAGTCAAATATTAATAACTACAAATTTAAATGTTTTTACTGATAAATACTGAGAAAGACAAATAAATATAACCAGAGGAAATCGAGAAAATGCCAAAAGAGTTCGGCCAATTCTATTCCCAGTAAATTTTCAGGAGAGTATTTCCCCAAATAGGCTCGGGTCAATACCACCAAGAGAACAATTATACCGCCAACCAAGTGGGCGATATGCAACAAAACCAAAACATATAAAAATGAGGTAGTTATGGAACTTTGGGCTCCTGTAAAATAATATCCCTGTGCAATGACCTCAGCAAAGCCTTGAAATTGAAAATAGATAAACAAAAGGGTTAGGGCTAGCGTAGCCCATAACAAAAGTTTGAATTGCCCCAATTGATCTTGTTTCAATCGCTGTTTTGCCAAATAAAAACTCGCACTACTCAAAACAATGATGAGGGTGCTGATGCTAAATGCCGTGGGCATTGCAAAACCTTCAAGCCAATCTGCGCGGGAGCTACTAACCACATAGGCACTTGTCAAGCCGGCAAAAGTCATGGTCATGCTGATCATTGAAAACCACAGCATCATTTTTTTTGCCCGTACATTTTTTTCTGCTAAAGACTTATCCATTCTCCAATCATTTTATCCATTACATAAACTATCTGAACCAAAGAAATATAGACAACGCTACTCAGCATAAGCAAGCGCGCTGCTTCTTTCGATTTTTTTAACATCAATTGTATCCCAAAATACAACATTACACCGCCCAAAACCAATACAATAAGAGCTCCAACTGCACTAAGGGACAAACTCCCCGTGTAGTTGGTGTAGGGCAATAGTGAAATGGCGATCATCCATAGGGTATAAAAAACTACTTGAAAAGCGGTCGCTTGATCGGGATTCCCGGTGGGTAACATTTTGAATCCGGCTTTTTTATAGTCTTCATCCAACATCCAACCAATGGCCCAAAAATGTGGGAACTGCCAAAAAAACTGAAGCATAAACAGCAGCCCCGGCTCTACACCAAAAGCATTGGTATGGGCGACCCAGCCCAACATAAACGGAATGGCTCCCGGAAAAGCTCCTACAAAAACAGCCAGGGGTGTTTTGGTTTTTAACGGGGTGTAAAGGGCTACATAAAGCACTATAGACATCCCCCCAAAAAAGGCTGTTCTATAGTTGATGGTGTAAAGCACCCACATCCCTAAAAGGGTCATGATTACTGCAATCAACAATGCGGTCTGGGGTTGCATCCGCCCAGCCGGAAGAGGTCGGTTTTGGGTTCGCTGCATCAGAGCATCCAAATCTTTTTCAATGACTTGGTTAAAGGCATTTGACGCCCCAACCATAAGGTAGCCTCCCAAGGCCAACAACAGCATCTTAGAAAAATCTATTTGATCTGCCGCTAAAAGATATCCTGCGATAGAAGAAAAAACCACACTGAGAGCCAAGCGCATTTTGGTGATTTGCTTGAAATCTTCTAACACCGAAGAACGGGTAGATTTTATGGTGGTATCCAATGACATTTACTTTCTTTCTTCCGGGGCAAAGATAGTGTAGCCCAAAGGAATTACCATAAGGTACAAGGTTTTATTAAATAAAAAACCCGAAGCAAAACTTCGGGTTTCTAATGGATTTCGTAAATGACTACTGAAGACGGAAGGTAATGGGAATACTAAAGGGTACACGTACCGGACGTCCTCTCTGTTTTCCTGGAGTCATTTTAGGCAAACGAGAAATGATTCGAGCGGCCTCTTTTTCTAAATTTTTATCGGGTCCTCGCATACGAACGTTCGTGATAGAACCGTCTTTTGCGATGATAAAGTTTACGTAAACACGCCCTTGAATACCCATTTCCTGAGCAATTTCAGGATAACGGAAGTTCTTACGGATGTGTTTATTGATTTTATCTTGGAAACAATTTCTTCTTTCTGATTTCGCTACACGTTCACAACCAGGATAGATGGGTACATCTTCAATAACGGCAAAAGGAACGTCAACGTCTTCAAAATCATCTTCTACTTCGATGTCTTCTATTTCAACGATTTCTTCTTGGTCCGTTTCAGTAGATTTGATTACCGTCTCTTCTACCTCCTCTTCGTCTTCCTCAATCTCGATAACCTCGGGTGCTGGTGGTGGCGGTGGTGGCGGTCGTGGTGGTGTCTTTAAC
>WTJB01000018.1 GCA_011526335.1 Candidatus Arcticimaribacter sp. | reverse complement strand
CCCAGTTTCCTCTTGAAAATAGACCTACTTTTTGGTTTAATTTTTCTTCAGAGGGGGGCAATCCTTCTTGATGAAATACCCCGGCACGGATCCCCTGCCAAAAGAAAGCCAACCCGGTTAACATTCCTATACCCGCCAAGCCAAAACCGTAGTGCCAACCATATACAGCACCTAGCCATCCGCAAAGTAACGGAGCCACCCAGCCCCCGATGTTGATTCCCATATAAAATATAACAAAGCCAGAGTCTTTTCTGGGATCATTCTCTTTGTATAGAGCGGCCACAAAAGTAGATATGTTGGGTTTAAAGAAACCATTACCTACAACAATAAAACCTAAGGCTAAATAAAAAGCCATATCATTTTCAATGGCTAAAACAAAATGCCCCAAGGCCATTAAAACACCACCCAGAAAAATAGATTTTCGAAAACCCAAAAGGCTATCGGATATCTTTCCTCCGATAACCGTTGATGCATACACCAAAGAACCATAAGAGGCATAGACGGCTGCGGCAGCGATATCGCGTGTGGCAAGCGCTTCAAAAATAACGTTGACCATGTAGAGGGTCAACAGGGCGCGCATTCCATAGAAACTAAAACGTTCCCATAGTTCTGCGAAAAATAAATAAAATAATCCCTTAGGGTGTCCCCATACGGTGTTGTTTTCTGTCGTCATACTATTCAATTTGGCCTATGCGGCTTAGAGGTTATTCAAGATAAAATTAGTCATTTTGTTATAAAGATGAAGAGAAGTGTTTCCTCCATAAATTCCGTGATTCTTATCCGGGTAAATTGCCCACTCAAAATCTTTATTGTTCTGCACCAAGGCTTCTATCATCCGCATGGTGTTTTGCACATGAACATTGTCATCTCCAGATCCGTGTATCAATAAATATTTCCCTTTTAAACGCTCCGAAAAATTCAGGGGAGAATTGTCATCATAGCCCGAAGGATTTTCTTGTGGAGTACGCATAAACCGCTCGGTATAGATCGTATCATAAAAACGCCAATTGGTTACTGGTGCCACAGCGATGGCCAAAGAAAAGACATCATTCCCCTTCAGTATACAATTGGTGGCCATATGACCGCCATAACTCCATCCCCAAATGCCAACCCTATTGGCATCAATATAATCCAAGGAAGCAAAATATTTGGCTGCTGCAATTTGGTCTTCGGTTTCATATTTGGTCAATTCCAGGTACGTCATCTTTTTAAAATCTGCCCCTTTAAATCCTGTTCCTCTACCATCTACACAGGCGACTATATAGCCTTTTTGCACCAATAATTGATGCCATAAATCGCGTTGCCCGTGCCACCTATTGGCTACACTTTGTGAGCCAGGTCCCGAGTATTGAAACATCAAGAGGGGATATTTTTTAGTGGGATCAAAATCCTTTGGTTTAAGGGTGTAATAGTTCAGCTCTTCTCCATTGATCTTAAGGGTAGAAAACGTTTTACTTACAATCCCGTAGGCCTCAGCCTTGTTTTTTAACTCGGTATTCTTTTCTATTTCACGAACAACTTTTCCGTCTTTTGTCGATCGAAGGGTATAAATTCTAGGCGTACTGGCATCTTCATAGGTGTGAATATAATAGGCATAATCCGCACTAAACGAAGCCCCGTTGGTTCCCTTTTCGGGCGATAAATTTCTTTTTTTCTTCCCGTTGAGGCCTATGCTGTAAACCGCGCGTCCTATCGAACTTTTTTCAACAGAAGAATAATAAATTTCCTTTTTCTTTGCATTGTATCCCAAAAAACGAGTGACTTCCCACATCCCTTGGGTAATTTGACGTTTTAATTTCCCCGCAGCATCGTAATGATAGATATGATTATAGCCATCCCGATCACTGGTCCATAAAAATTCTCCTTTCTCCAAAAAAGTCAGGTTATCATGAATATCCACATAAGTGTCTGATTTTTCTTCCAAAAGAATAGATAACGCTTTATCCGAAAGGCGATACTGCCAAAGCGTCAAGTGATTTTGCAAGCGATTCATGGTCTGAACCACCAACCTATCCGCCTCGGGCGCAAACTTAATTCGAGGAATATAATAGGCCGTTTCTTCGGGTAAGTCGATCGTTTGGGTAGTACCACTGTTTAGATCATAGTGATGCAAACTAACGGTTGCATTGGTCTCTCCGGCTTTTGGATATTTAAAGGTATAAGGAAAGGGGTACAAGTTGGTCCCGTAAACATCCATAGAAAAAGTAGGAACTGCCGTTTCATCAAAACGGATGTAGGCCAAGGCATTGCTGTCGGCATTCCAGTCATAGGCCCGTACAAGCCCAAACTCTTCTTCGTTTACCCAGTCGGTTAAACCATTGATAATGTTTTCACTCCCATCGGCAGTAACTTGTACAATGGTGTTATCAATTATATTTTTTACGTATAGGTTTCTGCCATAAACAAAAGCAACTTTAGATCCATCGGGAGAAAAACGCGGCTCTTGCACTTTTTCGCCAAAAAGCAAATTGGCTTTTTTAGTCGATAGATCGTAAACGTAGTAATGGGCAAGTTTGGAATGACGATAAATACGATCTACATCTGTTTCTAACAACAATTTCTTTTCATCTCCAGAATAAGAATATCCGGAAAAAAAGGGGACACCTATGGCATTTTTTGAATCCACCAAAACCTCAAGCTCCTTGGCGGTAGCATAGTCATACAAGACTACCTTTGATGCCCTATTGGCATAATCTACCTTAATAACCGAATAAGCACTTTTGCCTTTTAAAGGGTGAATTTTTTCTAAAGTTTCTGGAGCAAACTCCCAATTCCAGATGATTTCATTTGAAAGTTGTTTCTCTTGTGCAGTTATTCCTGCAGTAAAAAACAACAAGGCGATGATGAGGCATTTATGACGGAACATAGCTATTGGTTTAAATTTTCTTGAAAGTAAATATTTTCTGGCAGAACCAAAAATAATGCCGTGCTTGAAGTGGGCTAAAATCGTATCTTTAGCCCTAAAAAGGCATGAATAAACAAGTAAAAGGGTTTTCTAAACTTTCTAAAGAAGAAAAAATAAACTGGGTTGCCTCTCATTATTTTCAACATACAGAAGAAGCGAAAAACTTGGTACAACAATATTGGAATACTGACCCAGATTTACAAAAAATTCATGATGAATTTATAGAAAACACCCTCACCAACTTTTATTTGCCTTTGGGGGTAGCCCCCAACTTTATCATCAATGATAAATCCTATGTCATGCCCATGGCAATAGAAGAAAGTTCTGTGGTAGCCGCCGCTGCAAAAGCAGCAAAATACTGGGGCCAACGCGGCGGGTTCAAAGCGGAAGTTTTGGGGGAAGAAAAAATTGGCCAAGTACACTTCATTTTTAAAGGAGACGCTGCACGCCTTCAAACATTTATTCATAAAATAACGCCTAAGCTAAAAGCAGATACCGCAGCAATTACCAAAAATATGGAAGCCCGCGGAGGAGGCATTCGCGCTATAGCCTTACGCGATAAATCGGATGAGCTCGAAAATTATTATCAACTTCATGTAAGCTTTTTGACCGTAGATTCTATGGGGGCCAACTTTATCAATTCGTGTTTGGAGCAAATGGCCCAAAGCCTTCAAATTGCTGCCCGTGAAGAAGACAGTTTCGCTCCAGATGAAAAGGAAATCGAAATTGTCATGAGCATTCTTTCGAATTATGTGCCCAACTGTTTGGTACGTGCTTCTGTGGATTGCCCCGTTAAAGATCTGGAGGCAGAAGATGAAATGGACCAAAATGCTTTTGCAGAAAAATTTGTTCGCGCTGTACAAATCGCAGAGGTGGAACCCCACAGAGCCGTTACACACAACAAAGGAATCATGAACGGTATTGATGCCGTGGTATTGGCTACGGGAAATGATTTTAGAGCCGTAGAAGCCGGCATTCACGCCTATGCCGCTAAAAGTGGACAATACCGAAGTTTGTCTGCAGCGAAAATTGAAAACGGACATTTTTATTTTTCCCTCGATATTCCTCTAGCGGTCGGAACGGTAGGGGGGCTAACGCAGCTTCATCCCTTGGTGAAGTGGTCCTTGACCTTGTTGGGAAGTCCTTCAGCCAAAGAACTGATGCAAATCATCGCTGTAGCAGGCTTGGCGCAAAACTTTGCTGCCTTGCGCTCTTTGGTAACTTCTGGGATACAAAAAGGCCATATGAAAATGCACTTGCTTAATATCCTAAATCAGCAAGGCGCAACGCCTGCGCAAAAAGAAGCCGCAGTAGTACATTTTAAAACTCATACGGTAAGCTTTAGTGCCGTTGCCGATTTTCTAAAAACCACGGTTTAATGGACATATACAGTCACGGAAAAATCTTGCTGACCGCAGAATATGCCGTCCTTAACGGCGTAACGGCTTTGGCGCTTCCCACAAAAAAAGGCCAACACTTTACCCTAGAACATACCCAAGATCAAAAGATTGTATGGCAAAGTTTTGATGTGCAGGGCAAAAAATGGATTGATGTTGTTTTTGATCTTGATTTTCATGTTGTAACACAAACAGAAACAGAAGAAAAAATCATCGAAACCCTACAAAATATCTTAAGGGAAATGGCTATCCTACAACCAAATTTTTATGGAAATGGATTCTCATTTGTCAGTCGATTAGAATTTGAACGCAGCTGGGGGTTAGGATCGTCCTCTACGCTTTTTCATGCGTTGGGAAAAGGGTTTTCTATAAATCCCTACCAACTTTTAGAAGCCACCATGGGGGGGAGTGGTTATGACATTGCTGCTGCAGAAGCCGAGGGCGCCATCTTATATCAGCGCAATGGGCACCAGCCAAAGATTCAAAACGTAAGCTTTATGCCTGCCTTTGCCGAAAATTTATTTTTTATTCACCTGAACCAAAAGCAAGATAGCGGTAAAGCCGTGGCGGCCTACAACAAAAGAAAAGCCCCGGATTCGGCAACACAAAAAACGTTAGAGGTCCTAGGCCAAGAAATACTATTGGTGGAAGAACAAGACGAATTTAACGCCCTAGTAAAAACCCATGAAGAAGTCATAGGAAAACTCATTGGGCAAACTCCCATACAAGAACGGTTGTTCCCGGATTTTAATGGCCAAATAAAAAGTCTAGGAGCTTGGGGAGGTGATTTTATTCTGGCTTCTGGAGGAGAAAATACGGTTGACTATTTTAAAGATAAAGGCTATACCACAGTCATTCCCTACCGTGAATTTATTCTAAAATAAAAAACCCCACCCTAAGGTGAGGTTTTAGCTTTCTATATAACCGTTGCTTTAGTAATATAAAGCTCTGTTGTCTTCTATAGTAGCAGAAGATTCTAAAGCAGAGATAATACGCTCAGCCAATGCATTGCGTTCTTGCGTTTGCAATAGTTGTGCATAGCTGCTGTAATCTTCTAATTTCTGAGCCGTCTTTTTAGCCACCAATTCTACTTGATAAACACCGTTGTTCCCTTCCAGTAAAACAGAACGCTGGCCTTCTTCTAGCGCAAATGCTGCACCAATAATATACGGTTCGTTTCCTGCGCCTACCAAAACTCCACTCTTTTGATTTACAGCAAGAGCGGTTTTGACTTCAACGCCATTTTTCGCCGCCAAATCAGCAAGGCCTTCCGTGCCTTGATTATCCGATTTGAGCATAGCCGCTTTTTTCTGCGCTAAAAGTTTAGGTAAAACCTCTTCTTTAACATCCTCTACGGCGGCTAGTCCAGCTTCGCGTTGTGCAGTAAGTTCCACGATCACATAACCTCCAAAAGAAAGCGAGAATCGCTTAATATCCCCTACAGAAGTATCGTCACTAAATGCCCATTGAACGATGGCACGTTGCTCGGGTAAGCCCGGTAAATTTTCGTCTAAAACATCAACATTGTTTACGGTACGTACAACATAGTCACTGCTTTCTGCTAATGCAGCAAAGTCTTCTCTGCCCGCATCCATTTCAAATTGGGTAGCATCTTTAAATACTTTATTGGATGTCTGCTCAGAGGGAACGATCTTTTGACTTACACTTGCCAATAACACAAGGTCTTGTTTGTCACCTACTTTGATTACGTGGAAACCAAACGGCGTTTCAACAAGGCCAACAGCACCCGTAGGATTGTCATTTAAGAAAGCAAAAAAGTCAGGATCCATTCCCGTTTCTTGGACAAAGCCAAGATCTCCAGCTTTGCTTTTAGAAGGGCCATCTGAATTTTGTAGGGCCAATACTTCAAGCTGGCTTTTGTCTCTTCTCACTTGGCGAAGGTATTGCTTTGCCAAAGCTTCAGCTTCTTCCTTGGTTCTGGTCACGGACGGATCTACACGCTGTGCCCCCGCATAAGCTACCAAAATATGACTAGCACGGATGGTAGCGTTTTCTTTGCGGTCCAACATTTTCGAAATTTTGTAGGTCCCGATATCTTGATAGGGTCCAAATACTTCCCCCTCTTCTAGGTTGTACAAGATCTCTGCAAATGCGAGAGGAAGTCTTCCTTTGGGTAAGTAAAGCGAGTCAAAACCTTCTTCAGAATAACGATCGATAAAATCGGCTACACGTTTGGTGTTTTTTAAGCCTAAAAGCGTATCGGTTAATTTAGAAACATCATTGTACTCGATTCTATCTTCGATTAGGTTTTCTAAACCATTACGGATAATGTTTTGATCCTCTTCGGTAGGTTGTTCCAAGAACGCCACATAACGTAAAGCGCGGCTCGCTTTTCTTTCGTACTGTGATGCATTATCTTTTATATAGCTTTTAATCTCTGCATCGGATACCGTTACTAGACTATCTGGAATACTGCTGTAAGGCAATTGAACATAATTCAAATCAACATTATCATTCTCTAAGTGATATTGCACTTCAGCTTCTTTTTCCGTAACGGCAGTAGCCGCCTTGATCAGATCAAAATAAATGCTTTCTCTAGCCGAAGAAATGATGGTGGCTTCTTGATTTTTCCACTGCTCATACCCTTGACTATTTTGCTCACGCATTTGCGCAATGAAGTTGGTAAATAATCCAAAATCAAAAAACCCTGCTTCATTGATGAATCTCGGATCGGTAATGATGGATTCTGTAGAAGATACTACCTGTTCTATTTGATCTCTCCCAGCATCTATCCCTAGGGTTTTGTATTCTTCTTCAAAGAGGTATGTCCGCAAGTATTGGTTCCAGACAACGTTTACTGCCTGAAGGCTAGAGTAGCCATAGGTACGTTGCGTCTGTTCTACCAACAAGCGGAAGTTATCCAAAGGAATCTCTTCTTCATTGATGATACCGATAGGGTCTGTAGGCCCAGTATCGCCTTGACCTGTTCCAAAAGCTCCAGAAATGACAAAGGCAAACAATGCCAATCCAATCACTAGAATTAAGAAAAAGGATCTTTGTCTAATTTTCCCTAAAATCGCCATGTATTTGGTTTTTAATTTATGTTGTCTGCGAAAGTACAATTTCCTGACCAATAATAAAAGTCAAAATGTCAAGACCTAAGGCCAAAGAAGAAGGAAAAAATCTTAGGATTTAGTCAGCCTTATTTTTTCTATTTTGGTGGAAGAAACTTCGAGCACTTTTAAACGATATTTTTCCAACGCAATTTCTGCATCCAACGCAGGGATTTCCTGAGTATGATGAACCACAAGACCGCCAAGAGTTTCGTAATTTTCTTCTTCAGGCAGGTCCAAGTGATAGGTCTCATTGAGGTAGTCTACCTCTAGACGGGCAGAAAATTCAAAGGTATTTTCGTCCAATTGTTTTTCATAGTGGTCTACGGCATCGTGTTCGTCTTCGATTTCACCAAACAACTCTTCCACAATGTCTTCTATGGTAAGCAATCCTGCTGTTCCCCCATACTCATCGAGAACCACAGCCAAGCTTTTTCGTCTTCGCGCTAATTTATTCAATACTTCGTTGACCGGATTGGGTTCATGAATAAACTCTACCGGAAGCAAAATATGGTTGATATGCTGTGGGTTTTTAAGCATTTCAAAGGCATGGACATAGCCAATAATATCGTCTATACTGTCTTGATAAACCGGTATTTTGGACAAGCCTGTAGAAGCAAATAAAGATTCTAGCTCTTTGATGCTGGTCGTTTTATCAATAGCCACTATTTCGGCTCTGGGCACCATGACTTCCCTGGCTTTTACATCTGCAAATTCTAAGGCATTTTGAAAGATCTGTATTTCTGCATCTAAGGCCTCCTTATCTGGAACAAATTCTACTTGTTCTTCAATAAAGTTTCCGAGCTCTACTTTAGAAAATGTCAATTCGTCTGTTGTCGAATTCTCTTTAAAAAAAAGGTACAATAGGCCATCAGTGAGTTTTAA
>WTJB01000065.1 GCA_011526335.1 Candidatus Arcticimaribacter sp. | reverse complement strand
CTTCAAGAGTAAAGACCCCTTTTGTTGAACAGTCATCAGATAAAGCCATTGCAACCGATACCACCTATTTTAGGGTGTATGATGCCAAAGAAGGGATTCAAGGCGCCCGGGCGTCCTATTTCCACAATTCTATAGGCGGCTATCACGGAGCGAAACCCCGAAGATTAGAAGAGTTGATGACCCTCTTTGAAGCCAAGCGCCATCAAGAAATTTTAAATATTTTAAACATCAAATACGTCCAGTATGCTGACGAAAAGGAGCAACTCCAGATGCTGGAAAACCCCGATAATCTTGGGGGGGCATGGTTTGTTGCTCAGGCAGCGATTCATCCTACGGTAGACGCAACCTATTTGGCGATGACAGAAACGGATTTTCCCAATACAGCAGTGCTCTGGCAAGAGGATATCGGCGAAATTCCAACAGCCTTTCAAGGATCAAGTTCAGCCACGATTGACTTGGTTTCCCATGCTCCAGGGCGTGTAGAATATCAGACGAATAATGCTGAAGAAGGCTTGGCTGTTTTTTCTGAAATGTATTATCCCAAGGGGTGGACCTTAACGGTAGACGGCACGCCACAGCCTTTCTTTCGGGCCAATTATCTTCTTCGTGCTGCGATCCTCCCTGCAGGAAAGCACCGCTTGGTTTTTCTTTTTGATCCCCCCGTTGTGCGTCTAGGAACCACCATTCAATGGGCCAGTATCGGGAGTATGTTTCTTTTGGTTTTAGGGTTTATGGCTTATCGAAAACAATTTGATGCCTTATGGGAATCGTAGCGAGACAATCCATATACAATATCGCAAGTATTGGTTTGGCCTTTGCTATAGGCGCTGTAAATACCCTTTTCCTGTATCCTGGAATCTTAGGGGTTTCATTTTATGCCATCATTGTTGCCCTTTTGGCTTCTTCAAATATTTTACAGCCCATCTTTTCTTTTGGGATGCAGCATACCGTGATAAAGTTTTATTCTGCCGCTGAAAACCAAGAGGAAAAAGATAAGATTTTGTTCTTTTCCCTTTTGTTGCCTCTGTGCATTATTCTGCCCTCGGGTCTTTTGTTTACCTCCTTTTATGATGAAGTAGCCGCTTATATGGCTACAGAAAATGCTGCTATGGCAGATTATGTCTTTTTGATTTTTGCCATCGCAGTTTGTACCAGTTACTTTGAAATTTTTTACAGCTGGGCACGGGTGCAAAAAAAGTCTGTCTTTGGGAATTTTTTAAAGGAGGTATATCAACGCGTAATGATTTTCGTTTTGTTACTGCTTTATTTTTTCAAAATCATTGGTTTACAGGGCTTTATTTATGGTTTAATTGTCGGGTATTTTCTGCGTTTGGCGGTTATGTTTTTTCACAGCATATCCTTGTATAGGCCCCGTTTTGTGGGTTGGATACCCAAAGCATTTAAACAATTGCTCGCTTTTAGTAGCCTTATTTTTCTTTCGGGTTTTGGGGCTAGTCTTATTTTAGACATCGATAAAACCATGCTCATTAAACTGGTAGAGGGAAAATATGTGGCCTATTATACCGTGGCGGTTTTTATCGCTTCGGTGATCGATATGCCCAATCGTGCCATGGTGCAAATCATAAATCCGTTGATTGCTGAAGCGCTGAATAAGCAAGACAAAGAGCGACTATATACGCTACTGTATAAGAGTAGTTTACATATGCTGATGGCTTCGGGACTCCTCTTTGTTTTGATCAATTCCAACGGGGAAGATTTATATGCGTTTATCGCTCAACTCAATGGAAAGCCAGGCTTTGACGTGGCGCTTCCCGTGGTGTTTATTTTGTCCTTAACGAAGTTGTTTTCGGCCCTTATGGGGTGTGTCAACAACATCATTACCAACTCCCAGTACTACAAGTATGTACCCTTATTTACGCTGGGCTCAGCTGTATCTGTCGTCCTGCTCAACCTGTATTTTATTCAGCATTACGGTTTTGTTGGGGCAGCTTACGCCACCTTTGGGGTCATAAGTGTTTTTAATGCGCTTAAACTGTTTTTTGTGTATCGCGCTTTTGGCATTCACCCCTTTTCAAAACCTATTTTTCTTCTACTAATACTCATTATAGGCCTTACGATAGGGGTGTCTTTTGTTCCCTTTGGGGGCAGTCCTTTTTCGAATTTAGTTTTGCGTTCATTGCTGATTCTTATTGTCTTTGGCGGATTGGTTTTGGGGCTGAGATTATCGGAAGACGTAGCGGCATTGGCAGGCAAATGGCTTAAAAAAGTTAAGGCCTAACGCAGCGCATTAGACC
>WTJB01000050.1 GCA_011526335.1 Candidatus Arcticimaribacter sp. | reverse complement strand
GAGCAACCTAATGGCATAGCTGAAGCCTTAATTATAGGTGAGAATTTTTTAGATGGAGACGATGTGCTCCTCATTTTAGGGGACAACCTCTTTTATGGGGAAGGCTTACGTCAACATCTTGAGAAAGCCAAAAAACAGCTACACAATTTTAGAAAAGCAACTGTTTTTGCTCAAAAAGTAGACCAACCCCAACGCTATGGCGTAGCGGTTTACAACGCAGCGGGAACCCCTTTAGCGATAGAAGAAAAACCCCAAAACCCAAAAAGTAAATATGCCATAACGGGACTGTATTGCTATCCCAATACTGTAGTGGAATACGCAAAAAAACTACAGCCCAGCAAACGTGAGGAACTTGAAATCACAGAAATTAATAATGCCTTACTCCAAGAAGATAAATTGAATGTAGTGCCCTTCAATCCAGAATTTGCATGGTTAGATACTGGAACCCACGAATCCCTTTTGGAGGCAACACAATTTGTTCATGCTATAGAAAAACGGCAGGGGATTAAAATTGGTTGCTTAGAGGAAATTGCCTTGCAAAACCAATGGATTACCCAACAACAACTCCTCAACTGGGCGGCAGGTTTTTCCAACAGCAGTTACGGAGCCTATTTGATTATCAAATATTCAGAAGGGGTATGAAAGTAACGGCAACTTCTTTTAATGGTGTTTGGATTTTTCAACCAGAAACCCAAACCGATAATCGAGGCACCTTTACAGAAACTTATCGTGAGGAGGTACTGCAAAACACATTAAAGCACCCCATTCATTTTGTTCAGGACAATGAGTCTATTTCTAAAAAAGGGGTCATTCGGGGATTACACTACCAACTCCCTCCTAAGGCACAAAGCAAATTGGTACGAGTAGTACATGGTGTGGTTTGTGATGTTATTGTAGATCTGCGAAAAGACAGCCCCACCTTTGGTAAAACCTTTAGTATTGAACTTTCTGCCGACAATAAAAAACAATTGTTTATCCCTAAGGGCTTTGCCCACGGCTATATCACCTTAAGCGAGCATGCCATATTTTCGTATAAGGTGGACAATTATTATTCCAAAGCCCATGAGGCCAGTATTGCCTTTGATGCTCCTGAATTAGAAATCCCCTGGCCACTTTCTCCCAAAGAATGGATTCTTTCACCCAAAGATCGTTCCCATCCCACATTTAAAAATGCTACCTATTTCTAAATGACTGTGGCTGCAAAAAAAACACTTTTGATAACTGGGGCTGAAGGGCAATTGGGGCAATGTTTTCAATATATCCTAAAGGGGGATGCCACCTATCAGGTACATTTTGTATCTAAGGCCCAATGCGACCTGACAGATGCTGTAAAAATTCAAAGTGTAATCACCGCAGTACAACCCGATATTGTCATCAATTGTGCAGGGTATACGCAAGTAGATGCAGCTGAACAAAACACCGAACAAGCAGCAGCGGTAAATGTAACTGCTCTAAAAAATTTAATGCTCGCTGCTGAAGCCACTCCCTTTTTCCTTCTTCATTTTTCAACCGATTATGTTTTTGAGGGGACACAAAAAACACCCTATTCAGAAACGGACCAAATAAATCCTTTAAATGTTTACGGGGAAACAAAAAGGAGGGGAGAAGAACTCCTTTTTAAGGCTGCTACACCGCATTGTTGTATTCGTACCTCTTGGGTATTTAGCCCCTTCGGAAAGAATTTTTTAAACACAATCATTCAAAAATTAGAAGCCCAAAGCCCGCTAAGGGTGGTAGAGGATCAATTTGCACGCCCCACTTCCGGTTTAGACCTTGCCCGTGCTGTAATTCAATTGCTAGAAACTCCCCATGCATCTCAATATAGGCTCTACCATTTCGCCAATACAGGGAGCACCTCTTGGTATGGGTTTGCCAAGGAAATTGCAGTTCAAATAGGAAGTAACACACCGATACACCCCATAGCAACAACCCAAATCCAGCAAGCTGCGCCACGGCCTAAATATTCGGTTTTGTCCACCGATCGTATGGAAAAGTTAGGTAACTTTCCCCTGCGGCTTTGGCAGGAAGCACTTAAAGAATGTATAACAATTACAAATGAAAAACGCTACTAAAACGCTTTTGATTACTGGAGGCGCCGGTTTTATCGGTTCTCATGTGGTACTGCGTATGGTGCAACGCTACCCAAGCTATCACATCATTAACTTAGATGCGCTTACCTATGCTGCGGACTTATCCAATTTGGAAGCCATTGCCCATGCGCCCAATTATACCTTTATCAAAGGCGATATCAATAATAGCAACAC
>WTJB01000105.1 GCA_011526335.1 Candidatus Arcticimaribacter sp. | reverse complement strand
CTGAAAGCCTGTTCCAGTCGGCAGCCCATTCTTGTTTTAAAAAAACCAAGCGATGAGCCACCCGCAATTGCTGTGCGATCAATTGTCCCCATGTTTGCTTTCCGTCTCCTGTTACTTCGCAAAACGCTTTGGTTGTTATCGATAAAATTTTGCCCCGCGGCTGTGAGGGAAATTTGCAAAATAAAATACCTGTTTCTTGAGGGTAATCGCAATATGCTTGAAGTAAATAACGGCCGTCGGGAACCGCTTGAAAACATTCATCCAGATGATTTCTTGAGCGCACAAAAATCACTCCTTTCCCCCTTTCACCAGAGTCTGGCTTTAAAATCATTGGAAATTTTTTGAGAGTAATCGGAGGAAGTTCAAGAAGTTCTCCCCCTTGTTTTTCCAACAAATAAGTCTCAGGAATCCATTCTTTGGGGAGTTGAAAAAGATAACTGCTTTTGGGAACATTCACGGCTCCACCGTTATTCATCATGGGATTTGCCGTTGTGAAATAGGTAGTTCTTCTGGAAAAAAAGGCAAGTAGTCCCCAATAAAAATAAGTAGGAAAATAAAAGACCCAAAAGGGCCAAAACTCATAGCGCAACAAACGCATAAATCGCATCATTCTTTGGCCATTTTGTCCCATTGATTATCCGCTTGAACTTGAAAATTCTCTGGTTGCACCAACCACTTTTCCAAGGTATTTGTCCAGCGAGTTTGGTAAAAAAGATACAGCCTGTTTTCTTGAATCAAAAAAGCCTCGGGGTTGATCGATACTTTTTTTCCTTTGGACATCGCATAGGCACACCATCCACCGTATTGTGGAATAAAATGCTCGGGATTTGCGTCAAACTGTGCCTGGTTTTCCACCGAAGAAAAATGATAAAAAGCCCCCTTAAATTCTGATGTTAAGGTATTATTTCCCAAAACAGCTTTGTTTTCCTGAAAGTAACTGACGACATCATAGCCCTGTAACGCTACTCGCTGCTTATCAAGGTTGAATTGTTGCCCCCATAAATGAGCAGAAAAACAAAAGGAGAACACCCAAAAAAAGACTGGATTTATCTTCACGAGGGTAAACATAAAAAATCAATGCTTAAATGCCAATTCTTTCTACCTTTGTTAATAACACTATGCCAATGAACACTCCATCGGAAAGGATTTTTGACGCAGAAAAAATTGAAAAATGCACGCTGCGTATGGCCTACCAAATTTATGAAGCAAATTTTGGGATAAAAAAGCTTTTCCTGATCGGTATTGCAGAGAATGGGCTAAAGTTTGCCTTACAACTGAAAAAACAATTGGAAGCTGTGAGCCCATTGGAAGTTGAATTGCATGCGTTGAGCATAGATAAAAAAGACCCTCTTAATAAGGTAACTTTGAGCATTGCGAAAGAAGAAATTCAAAATCAATCGGTTGTTGTTATCGATGATGTCCTCAATACGGGAAGTACGTTGATGTATGCCGTAAAATATCTTCTTGATGTGCGCATTAACCAATTGAACACGGCTGTTTTGGTAAACCGCAATCACAAAAGATATCCCATCAAAGCAGATTTTAAAGGGGTTTCACTTTCAACGTCCATCAACGAACATGTGGCGGTGGTTCTCGAAGGCGACAACGCAGGGATCTTTCTAAGCTAGAATTTGATCGATGTCTTGCACGATTTCCTCCAGCGTTCTATCATCTACTTGAATCGTGGCTTTGGCTTTCTGATAAAAGGGTGCACGTTCAAACAAATGCTTGCCAACAAATTCTGAAAGTTGTGCTTCACTATCTAGATGAGAAATCATCGGCCGTTGCATTTTTTCATTCCAAAGGCGTTGCACCAGTGTTGGGATTTTCGCTTGTATATAACAACTGAAATGGGCAGAAGCAACAATGTCTTCCATGTTGGAAAAATAACATGGGGTACCTCCACCAACAGCAATGACGGTGTTGGCGAAATTTTGAAGCACTTCAAGAAGTGCCTCTCGCTCAATTTTTCTAAAAAACAACTCCCCCTTGAGAGAAAATATGGAAGGTATATCACAACCTTGTTGCTGCACTATATAGTCGTCTAAGTCAATGAAATCCATTTTTTTATGCTGAGCCAAAACACGTCCAACCGTCGATTTCCCACTTCCCATATACCCCACCAAGAGAATATTCATTTTGCAAATAATTTTAATGAAGATTCAAATTTACAAATTAAGACAAGGGAATTTGAAGATTTGAATGTATATTTGCCCCCTGAAAAATGTAACGACTTGGTAGCTCAGTTGGTAGAGCATCTCCCTTTTAAGGAGAGGGTCCT
>WTJB01000335.1 GCA_011526335.1 Candidatus Arcticimaribacter sp. | reverse complement strand
ACAGGTTTGATTTCTTCACGGCTCAAAACAGCCGCAATGAGTAATATGATATCCGCCCCGTGGGCTTTGGCTTCTATCAATTGGTATTCCTCCACAATAAACTCTTTCCGCAATAGGGGGAATTGTGTTACGGCCCGCGCTTGATTGAGGTCTTCTAATGCTCCGCCAAAGTATTTTAAATCGGTCAAGACAGACATGCCGCAAACTCCCGCATTTTCATAGCCTTGTGCGACTTCCGTTACCGTTAAGCTGCTATTGATGTTCTGTTTTGAGGGGGAACGTCTTTTGTGTTCGGCGATGATTCCTGAAGCACTTTGGCTTAAGCGCTCTGCCAGGGAATTTGTAGGCCGATCAAAAAGAGGAGAGGTTTCCCAATAGGCTGTTGAGAAGAGCTTTTTACGATGGGCAACTTCTATGCGTTTATCCGCCACTATTTGGTCTAAAATACTCATGCTTTACTAAGGTTTTGTAGGGCAGTAAATGCCTGGTGAGCTTTTCCGGACAAAAGCGATTCTTTTGCCATTTCAAAGCCTTCTAAAGGCGATAAATGTTTTGCAGTTGCGATGGCCATCCCCGCATTGGCACAGACGACATGTTGTTGTGCTTGGGTACCTTTATTTTGAAGAACATTCATAAATATTTTTGCAGAGGAGGCTACGGTATCTCCTCCTTTTATGGCATCTGCTTCTAGTGGTAAGACCCCAAAATCTTGCGGGTGAAGTACGCGTTCTCCCATCTTATTAAAGGCTTTTGTAGGGCCAGTTAACGCTATTTCGTCATAGCCGTCTAAGGCATATAGTACACTAAAATTTGTGTCAGTTTGTTGGAATAAATAGTAGTATAATCGTGCCAATTCCAGATTAAAAACACCCGTGAGTTGATTTTTCGGAAAAGCAGGATTTACCAAAGGCCCGAGCATATTAAAAAAGGTTTTTACCCCCAGTTCGCGTCGAACAGGAGCAACATTTTTCATTGCCGGATGAAAAAGAGGCGCATGTAGAATGCATACACCCGCTTGGTCAACACAGCGTTTTAAAAAATCTTCATCATTCGAAAACTTTATGCCTAGGGCTTCCAAAACATTGCTAGACCCGCATCCTGAAGACACTCCGTAATTACCGTGTTTAGTTACTTTTATTCCTGCCCCAGCAGTGACAAACGAAGAAAGGGTAGAGATGTTGAAGGTGTCTTTTCCATCTCCGCCAGTACCGCATAAATCAATGGTGTCAAATTCACTGAGGTCAACCGCAACACATAGTTCCAATAGTGCTGCTCTAAACCCCTGGAGTTCTTCCAAGCTAATGCTGCGCATCATATAAACGGTAAGAAACGCCGCTATTTGTGAAGTATTGTACTTTCCGTCCGCAATATGAATGATGACCTGACGGGCTTCTTCTTTGCTGAGCTGTTGGTGTTGAATGAGTCTGTTGAGAAGTGCTTTCATGGCCTAGCTATTGATCCAGTTTTCTAATATTTTTTTTCCATGTGGTGTAAGGATAGACTCGGGATGGTATTGCACTGCACGAACATCATAATGTTTGTGGCGTAACGACATCACTTGCCCTTCATCGTCCAAGGAGGTGATTTCTAGACTTTCGGGAAGCGGAGTTGCCACCACCCACGAATGGTATCTTCCAATATCAAATTGTTTGGGTAGATCGTTAAATAAAACGTCCTCTGTTACCACATTTACAGGAGTGGCAATCCCGTGATATACTTTGTCGAGGTTTATCAATTGACCGCCAAAAACCTCTCCAATCGCTTGTTGTCCCAAGCAGATGCCCAATATCTTTTTGGTGGGGGCATAGCGTTCTATTGCTGCTTTTAATAAACCCGATTCATCTGGGATTCCAGGGCCAGGCGAAAGTAAGATGAGTGGATAGGCTTCCAGTTCTTCTAGCGCAAACTGATCATTGCGTTTTACGGTTACTTCACAATCCAATTCTTCTAAGTAGTGAACCAGATTATAGGTAAACGAGTCGTAGTTATCGATGACAAATACTTTTTTCATTTTACATTTTCTGCTAAGGTTAAGGCTTTGTCTAAAGCCCCTAATTTGTTATATACTTCTTGCAATTCATTTTCAGGAACAGAATCGGCTACTATGCCTGCGCCCGCCTGATAGTGTAATTGATTGTTTTTACTTAAAAAAGAGCGAATGATGATGGCGTGATTAAAGTTTCCTTCAAAATCCATATAGCCAATGGCGCCTCCATAAAAATTCCGCTGGGTGGTTTCGTATTTGTCAATGAGCTGAAGCGCCTTGTGCCTGTCTCTTATACACATCTCC
>WTJB01000183.1 GCA_011526335.1 Candidatus Arcticimaribacter sp. | reverse complement strand
TTATGAACCGCAATGACCCGACCGCCGTACAAGGCGGCTCGCATGAATTTATGCTTCGCTTTAACTTAGCAACGACTCCATTGGAGTCACAAAGAAAGGAGGGCTATGGACAACGGAATTAAAAAGCTTTTTTATGGTCTAATATTATTGGTTCTCGGACTAAACAGCAGCAATTTATGGGGACAAGGAACAACAGCTTCTACCCCTACATTAGCTGATGGGGTTTATCAGGTAGGGACCTTAGCCGAGTTACTATGGATCACTGAAAACTCAAGTTCTTGGGATGATGACTTTGTATTGACGGCAGATATCGATGCTACTGAAACAAAGTTTTGGGATGATGATGATACAGATAATGATGGCGCTTTAGGGACTAATCAAGGATGGTTACCTTTAGGAAATACCACGACAAAGTTTACAGGTTCTTTTGATGGAAAAAACTATACCATTTCAAATCTTCGTATAGCCAGGAATGGTTCTACATCACCATCTAATATGAAGTCACTTGGAATGTTTGGGTGGGTTATAGGTGGAACAATAAAAAACCTTAATCTCCATGGACTAAGCGTCAGTTACAATGGTGCTGGAGATTCTTTTGCTACTGGGGGATTGATTGGTTTTACTAGTGGAACCAATACAATTACCATAGAAAATATTGAAGTAGTTGGAACCGTTTCAAGTCAAAATCAACTGGATAATGTAGGAGGAATAATCGGGGAAGCACAACATACAGTCGGAGGTTTAATACGATGCTATGTAGACGCTACAGTATCTGGAGATGGCAATGTAGGTGGTATCGTGGGTAAAATGTCAAAATATGTAGATAGTGTTGAATACTGTATTGTCAGAGGGACTATTGAATCTACTGGTGATAATGTAGGTGGTTTGATTGGACTTATACCAAATCGTAATGATGGAGCTGACCCCTCATTGAGCATTCGCGCGAACAGTGTATATGCTGATATAACAGATCCAAATGTCCCTGACAATAATTATTTTGTGGGTGGCCTGTTGGGTAAAATTGAAGATGTAGATTTAGACGATTTCACTGTTGATTATAATATTGTTAATTCAGATGATATAGTTGGATATGAAATGGTTGCAGGACTTATTGGTGGTGCGGAATATTGGAGTAGTGTTAGAACAAACCTTGAATACAACATATTTACAACAGGAACTTCAGCAGTAAAAGATCAGGTTGATAATGAAGGAGCTTTATTAGGAGAAGGTCAGGGATGTTCTGGCACACCTGCAGCTACAACAAATATTGTCCCAATAGGAACTCCTGATCAATCCAATGGTACGGGCTGCGTAACCCCAACAACAATAAATGCAAGTGAGTTTTACTCTGCCACAAAATTTAATACCAATTGGGGAGATTCAAGCATATATCCTAGTTATTTTGAAAACAAGTCGGGTTTTCAGTCCAGAAACCCCTATGTATTTAATAAAAACTATTTATTCAGAAATGAAGACGGGATCCCTTATATCCGTTCGATAAGAGCAGAAAATGATGACGATACTTACATTGCTTCAGAGACAGTCACCCTTGTGGTTGAATATAATGAAGCAGTTAAAGTAAATGGCACTCCACAAATCAGTCTTAATAGCTCAGGAAAAGCTGACTATATCTCAGGATCGGGAAGTAAAAAAATAAAATTTTTATACACGATAGCAAGCCCACAAAATACCGCAGATTTAAATTATTCGGGCAATATTACTTTGGGATCTGGCACTGCAATTGTATCCCAAGCAGATAATACCATAGCGGCCAGTTTAGAACTTCCTTTAAGCAATTCAAATAATACCATTGCGGATTTACATAATATTATTATTGACGCACAACTGCCTACGGTAAGTTCTTTTACGATATCCCCTACCGCAACAAAATTAGGAAAATCAGATACAGCAACCATTACGGTTGTATTTAGTGAGAATATGACAGCTAATCCCCAAATAAAATTGGGGACTAGTGGTGCTTGGGTAGATTTAAGCTTAGGCACATCTAGTACAACCTGGACCTATTTTTACGACGGGTCGAGTTATTCAGGGTCAGAGGGGAGTATTTCTGCAACGGTAAGTGGGACAGATTTGGCTGGGAATGCTTATGCTGGTTCTGACAGTCTTGCGCTAGATATAGATGTTACAAACCCTACAGTAGTCATAACAGATGATGCTCCTTCGGATGTCGTTTCAGGAACTGGGGTAGTAAACATTACAGCAACATTTAGTGAGGGGATGCAAACTTCCCCTGCACCGACCATTACCATTAGTTCTACTACCTATTCTATGT
>WTJB01000052.1 GCA_011526335.1 Candidatus Arcticimaribacter sp. | reverse complement strand
ATTTAGACCATATGCTTCAGCAGGCATGGGAAGAGGTTCCTCCTTATTTTGTCACCTCCTCTTTACACCGATCGGGTAGAGATGAACTCCTGCAATACATCGACCAACTCAATGGCGGTTTTTACCAAAAAAGCTAGTTAACCCCGATCAATATTTAAATGCTTGGCAAAGTATTCGCAGAAATCGTTCATCGTTGCGGTCATCTTTTCATTTTGCGTGGCCCGAAAAAAGGTCTGACTCATCGTCACTAAGGTCTGATGAAAAAAGACATTCATTTGATCTACAGGCATATCTTTTACCCATAAATCCATACGCAAGGTTTCTTGGTTTTTCCCATCCCAAAGCGACATCAATAAGGCTTGAGCTTCTTCTTCGTTTACCCCACCATCTGGAGCAGACCATACAATCTTCTCTGGAATCTTGTTTTCGTCTAACTGAACATCAATCTTTATATTGGTTTCTTTTGTCTTCGCCATTATTTTGCGGGTTTGTATTTTGATTGGTTGAATAAGGTTTGCGCAGGAAGTTGAAGCAATTCTTGTAGAGTAACTTCAGGATTTTTTTCGGCATAGGCCCGAACGATCTGCCAGCCAAGCCACTGCCCTACTTTTCCAGGGCTTTCATTATCGATTTCTAAATAGAACTTAGAAAAAGGGGCCGGCTCAATAAACCGAAGTGCATAGTTGGCCTGTGTTTTATACAAGAGCTCATTTTCTATAAAATACTGCCACATATAACGCTCATTGTCTTTTACCCAATCGATTTCATCTTCGGTATAGCTGATCTTGATCGCATCGGATGTCTGCGGCAACAAACGGTCTTTGAGATACAATTTCTTACCGTAATAAATCATCTGCCCCAAAAGCGTTCTATCTTTTGGTGTAGGGGTGACGCTTATGGCAAACTCATCCGCTAGATGTGCACTTAAATAAGGCAACTCCATATCCCGAACGATATAGGCGGGAATACCCTTATACAATTCATTTTTCGCACCCAAAAAAGTGTCCAAAGACAATAAAATCAATGAATCTGCATACACCGTTTTGTTTTGATAGTCTACATTGTTGGTTACCGTAATGATTTTTGGGTCTGAAGTTTCTGGAAAATAATAGCGGATGTGCTGCAACAAGGGTTTTAACTCTTTTGTAACGCCGTCCAAGGTTGGAAACACCCGATCTATTTCTTTTTGCAACACAACCTGAATACTGTCTCGCTGCCTTTTTAACCAAATACTGTCAGGATATTGCGGCGGAAAAAGATAGGGATATTCTGCTTTTAAGGCGTAAAATTCATTCCGATCTGCGTTGAAAAACTTCTTGTCAAAACGATCGTATTGGAGGTCAATTTCAATTTCTGCTATTTCTTTCTCCAAAGCATTAGAAGAATCGCAAGAATCGAGCACTCCTAACAGGAAAAACCCTAAAACAGAGTACAGAAACGCTTTTTTCATAAATACTTTTGCTTAAAGTTTGCTAATTTTATACAAAGTTACACGCAAAAAAGAGAACGCAGATGAAAAGTCCAGAAAAAGTAACCGAATACATCACAAATTGGTTGAGTCAATATGCTAAAACTTCGGGAATGAAGGGGTTTGTTGTAGGCGTTTCAGGAGGCATCGACTCTGCTGTAACCTCCACGCTATGCGCCCGCACAGGGTTGCCGGTACTTTGTTTAGAAATGGAGATTCATCAAGCAGAAAATCAAGTAAATAGAGCACAAAAACACATTGCATGGTTAGAAGAACACTATCCTAATGTTACGCATCATTCTTTGTCTTTAACATCGATTTTTGAATCATTTCAAAACACCATGCCCCCAACCGAAGCCTCAGAACAGAACTTTTTAAGCTTGGCCAATACCCGTGCGCGTTTACGCATGACTACCCTATATTATTTTGCGGCCTTGCACCGGTACTTGGTGGCTGGAACAGGAAATAAAGTAGAAGATTTTGGGGTGGGCTTCTACACCAAATACGGGGATGGCGGGGTTGATCTTAGCCCGATAGCCGACCTGATGAAATCTGAAGTTTTTGCCTTGGGTAAACACCTTGATGTTATTGAAGAAATACAAACCGCCGCACCAACCGATGGTTTATGGGGGGATGATCGGACAGACGAAGACCAAATAGGAGCCAGTTATGACCAGCTAGAATGGGCTATGCGGAATAGTGATGCTTCGGAAACCAACCTTACCGAGGAACAAAAAAGAACGTTGCAAATTTACCGCAAGTTCAATACACAAAACAAACACAAAATGGAACCTATTCCGGTATGCGAAATCCCGGAAGGCCTATAGCACTCGGTTTAGTTTATTGGACACCACCTTTTTGAGTTGGTGATAGCTCATCACGTCTTCGAGGATAGACTGTGCGTTACTCTCTTCTTCCTTAAGCTCTTTTTGCAAGAAATCGATTTTCTTATCGATTAAAAATTTACGTAAACTCAGGATCGTTTCATTGACCAACTGGGCGACTTGAGTCCCTTTTTCTTTGACATAAATATCTTTTTTCTCCCATTGGTGAAGCGTGTATTTTTCTTCTTCCATTAAAATAGTACTTACCCAAGAACTGTGTTCTGTATTGAGTTTTGGGGACAGCAACTCCATCTCTAACGCCCCAGATTGCTGAAACTGCTCTAATAAAATATAATACAAAGACCTAAAGTCTGGATGAGCCAATTCTACCTCATCTTGTTGTAAATCCAAGAAAATCTTTTCAAAAACCCTAGCTTTTATTTCAGTGGTTTCCTCGTGAATTTCTTCCGTTTCTTCTGAAAAATGCAAGACCGTATCCTCAAAACGCTCTTCCTTATCGCCATAAAGCAAAAGCAATGTGATGATTTGTTTTTCAAATTCAAAGCTTTGATCAACAGGCTGTTGCTTTACTTCACTGGAAACTTTTTGCAAAGGGGAAGGAGACGGCTTTGGGGTTACTGCTTTTTTTGCCTGTACCATTTTTTGCGCCAAAGTGCTAAAAAGGACTTCTTGAGAAACGTCCATTTGTGCAGCACAACTCTTGATGTATATTTCTTGTTTTATCGCATCGGGAATCAGCGCAATACTTTGGACAATATCTTGCACCACTTCGGCCTTTTTAATCGGATCGTTTTTGGCTTCCTCCATTAAAAGGGAAGCTTTAAATTGAATAAAATCCTGGGATTGATGGACCAAGAATTCCTCTATTTCGGCTTGGGTGTGTGAACGCGCAAAACTATCCGGATCTTCTCCGGCAGGAAAAGAACATACTTTTACATTCATCCCCTGGGCCAGTATCATGTCTACCCCTCTAAGTGCAGCCCGAAGGCCTGCTGCATCTCCATCAAAAAGGACCACTATATTTTGTGTAAGTCTTTGTATCAGTCGAATCTGCTCTTGTGTCAGTGCAGTTCCTGAAGAAGACACCACGTTGGTGATACCGCTTTGATGCATTTGAATCACATCTGTATAGCCTTCAACAAGATAGCAGCAATCTGCTTGCGCAATGCTCTGTTTGGATTGATACAAGCCATAGAGCACCTTGCTTTTATGATAGATTTCGCTTTCGGGTGAATTGAGGTACTTGGCTGTCTTTTTATTTTCTCCTAATATTCTTCCGCCAAATCCAAGAATTCGGCCCGACATGCTTTGGATAGGAAAAATAACCCGACCGCGAAAACGGTCTACTTTACGGTCTTCATTGACTATGGTAAGCCCTGTTTTTTCCAAAAATTCCAAAGTATAGCCTTCCTTAAGGGCATGAGACGAAAAGGCGTCATATTGGTTAGGAGAGTAACCCAAATCAAAGGACTGAATGGTATGATCAGAAAACCCTCTTTCTTTAAAATAAGTAAAGCCTATGGCTTTTCCTTCTTGATCCTCCCAAAGGGTTTTTTTAAAATATTGTAAGGCAAACTCTGAAACCAAGAATAGGCTTTCGCGAAGATCACGCTTGGCTTTTTCTTCGTCAGTTTGTTGGGTTTCCTCTATCTCTATATTGTATTTTTTGGCCAAATAACGGATGGCTTCTGGATAAGAAAAATGTTCATGCTCCATTAAAAAAGCGACTACATTTCCGCCTTTACCGCTACTAAAATCTTTCCAAATTTGCTTTACTGGAGAGACCATAAAGCTTGGGGTGCGCTCTTGAGAAAAAGGACTAAGCCCCTTAAAATTGGTGCCTGATTTTTTTAATGAAACGAAATCTCCTATAACCTCCTCTACGCGAGCGGTTTCATATACTTGATCTATGGTAGATTTTGAAATCAAAAAAATGGGTTTACGTTCTCTTCTATAAACTTAAGAAAAAGCTAGCTTATTGTTTTCTAGAAATCACATAATTCACCATAAGCTCTAATGCATCTCTGTAGTCATCTTTAGGAAACTCATGCAATAAGGTCAAGGCCTGATCTCTATAGGTCAACATTTTTTGTTCTGCATAGTCTAGCCCCCCTGCGTCCTTCACTTTTTGGATAACTTGTTTGACCCTTTTTTTGTCTTTATTAAATTTTTTCACCGAGTGGATGATCCAATCTTTCTCTTTTTTGCTTACCGTATTGAGGGTATAAATCAGGGGAAGGGTCATTTTTTGTTCTTTGATGTCAATCCCTGTGGGTTTTCCAATATGCGACTCGCCATAGTCAAACAAGTCGTCTTTGATCTGAAAAGCCATCCCAATCAATTCCCCAAAGCTTCGCATTTTTTCTACCGCTACAGGGTCTTGGTTAACAGACTGCGCCCCCATTGCACAACAAGCAGCCAAGAGGGTTGCCGTTTTTTGACGAATAATGTTGAAATATACCGCTTCAGTAATGTCTAGTTTTCTGGCCTTTTCTATTTGCAATAATTCTCCTTCGCTCATTTCTTGTACCGCCCCTGAAATGATTTTTAATAAGTCAAAATCGTCATGATCAATACACAAGAGCAAGCCTTTAGAAAGGAGATAATCTCCCACCAAGACAGCGATCTTATTTTTCCAAAGGGCATTGATAGAAAAGAACCCCCGACGCATATTGCTGTCGTCCACCACATCATCGTGGACTAGGGTTGCGGTATGAATGAGTTCTAAGACGGATGCTCCACGAAAACTACGTGCATTCACCTTTCCTTGGCCTAACATTTTTGCCGATAGAAAAACAAACATCGGGCGCATTTGCTTCCCTTTTCGGTTGACAATAAAATGAGTGATTCTATTCAGGAGGGCCACCTTAGATGACATGGCATTTGAAAATTCCTGTTCAAATTTTTCCATCTCATCATAAATCGGTGCTTTTATTTGCTCAACAATCTTCATAAAACGAATATACGACTTCCATTATCATTCTCCTTTTGCTTTATTGGCCAATTGACCACAAGCGGCATCAATGTCTTTCCCTCTAGAACGCCGAACCGAGTTTGGGATTCTAGATGCGGTTAAATATTCTTGATATTGCTCAATTGCCTCTAGAGAGGCTTGCTTAAAATCATCTTCCCCTATGGGGTTGTATTCGATCAAATTGACCTTTGAAGGCACTTTTTTACAAAAATCAACCAGAGCTTTTATATGTACCATATCGTCATTGATTCCCTTCCATACGACATATTCATAGGTAATCACACTTTTGGTCTTTTCATACCAAAAACGAAGGGCATCGAGTAAATCCGTCAACGGAAATTTTGTGCAAAAAGGCATAATTTGTTCTCGGGTTTCTTGTACTGCGGAATGCAAAGACACGGCCAAATTAAATCGCACCTGATCTTCTGCCATTTTACGAATGAGCTTTGGAATCCCAGAAGTAGAAAGCGTTATTCTTTTCGGGGACATCCCAAGGCCTTTTGTCGAAGTAATTTTTTCGATTGAGGCCAAGACATTATTGTAGTTCATCAAAGGCTCCCCCATTCCCATATATACGATATTGGACAGGGGCCGACCAAAATACACACGACTTTGCTGATCTATCGCAACCACCTGATCAAAAATCTCGTCCGCATTTAAATTCCGCATACGGGCCAACTTTGCCGTAGCACAAAACCGGCAATCTAAACTACAGCCCACTTGGGAAGAAACACAGGCTGTGGTCCTGTCCTTAACGGGGATTAGAACCGATTCTACTACCTTGCCATCATAGAGTTGGATGGCATTTTTTATGGTTCCGTCCTGACTGCGTTGTTGTTGATCTACCGCAATGTGATTGATGGTAAAATGTTCATCTAAAAAAGCACGGGTGGCTTTAGAAAGATTGGTCATGGCATTAAAATCATGGACACCCTTGTTCCACAGCCATTGATAGACTTGCTTTCCCCGAAATGCTTTTTCCCCTCGCTGACTAAAAAATTCTTGTAACGCTTCCAAGGATAGGGCACGTATATCTTTTTTAGTCGATTGCATGGTTTATAGAATTAACATTGCGTCGCCGTAAGAGTAGAAATTATACTTTTCTTTGATCGCAACCTCATACGCCTCTTTAATAAAATCGGGATCAGCAAAGGCAGAAACCATCATCAAAAGAGTAGATTTTGGGGTATGAAAGTTGGTTACCATTGCATCGGCAATAGCGAAATCATAAGGAGGGAAAATAAACTTATGTGTCCACCCTCGATAAGTATTTAGCGTATTCATTGAAGAAACAGAGCTTTCTAAACCACGCATAACCGTTGTTCCAATAGCACATACTTTTCGGTTATTGGCTTTGGCGTTGTTTACAATTTGCGCCGCTTTGTCGTCAATGATTAATTCTTCAGAATCCATTTTGTGTTTGGACAAATCTTCTACTTCAACTGGATTGAAAGTTCCCAGTCCAACATGAAGGGTCAATTCGGCAAGGTCAACCCCTTTAATTTCTAATTTTTTTAAGAGGTGCTTAGAAAAGTGTAAGCCAGCCGTTGGGGCTGCTACAGCACCTTCTGCCTTGGCATAAATCGTTTGGTAACGCTCTTTATCTTCTGGAACGGGATCACGTTTGATGTACTTTGGCAAAGGCGTTTCCCCTAATTCCTTTAATTTTTTTCGGAATTCTTCATACGATCCGTCAAATAAGAAACGTAGGGTTCTTCCTCTTGAAGTGGTATTGTCAATGACCTCTGCAACCAAACTATCATCGTCCCCAAAATAAAGCTTATTCCCTATTCTGATTTTACGAGCAGGATCTACCAACACATCCCAAAGACGTTGTTCTTCATTGAGTTCACGCAAGAGGAAAACCTCAATTCTAGCGCCTGTTTTTTCTTTGTTTCCAAATAAACGTGCTGGGAATACCTTGGTATTGTTGAGCACCATTACATCACCTTCATCAAAATAGTCGATGATGTCTTTAAACTGCTTGTGTTCAATCGTTCTGTTGGCTCGGTTAAGGACCATCAGACGTGCTTCATCACGATTTTCAGAGGGATGCTCTGCCAATCTTTCATTCGGTAACTCAAAATTAAAATCAGATAATTTCATACGGTATACACTGCTATTTTTTGCTTATTTGAAGTATTGGCTGCAAATATACTATTTGGGGATAGCCCTTGTCAAGTAAATAAAGTCTTTTTAGAGAACTATTTTTCATTCAACTGAAAACCAATATTTTGCATATCATCCCAAAAATCAGGATACGATTTTGTCACTACCCCAGCATCTAAAATTGTCAAAGGCACCTTTTGGGCCAAAGGGGCAAAAGCCATAGCCATACGATGATCGTGATAGGTAGCGATGGATTGATTTTCAATAAAGTTTGTCTCGCCTTGCAAATGCAGGCTGTCCTCCGTCACCTCTATTTTTGCACCAAGCTTACTGAGTTCGGTTTCTAAAGCGACCAACCTATCCGTTTCTTTAATTTTTAGGGTGTGTAAGCCGGTTAGGGTACAGCCTACGCCTAGTCCGTAACAACTTACGGCTATGGTCTGTGCAATGTCTGGGGCCTCAATCAAATCGAGCGTTACTTTCTCTGGGAGCGAAAAATCTTTTATCTTTTCGAGTACCATACCCTCTGAAGTAAATGAGGTAGCCACTCCCAATTGAGCGTATATTTCGGGAAGGACAGAATCTCCCTGAAGGCTATCTTGTCGATAACTATTTAAAACAATCCTTCCCTGTTGACTTAGTGCCAAACAACTAAAGTAATACGAAGCCGAACTCCAATCGGATTCTACTATTTGTGTTTGACTTTTTATGTCTTGGCTGGCTGCTATACGAATATTTTGCCCTTCAAAGGTTGAAGGAATTCCTACACGGTCTAGAAGAGCGAGGGTCATTTTTATATACGGCAAGGAGGTGATTTGTCCGATGAGCTCTAAGGATAATCCATTTGAGAGTTTTGGCGCACACAACAATAAAGCAGAAATGTATTGACTGCTAATGTTTGCTGGAAGCTGAACCGTTCCTCCTGCTAATTTTTTTCCTTTTATATGCAAAGGTGGGTATCCTTTGGTTTTTACATAATCTATTTCTGCCCCAAGGGCTTGTAGGGCTTCTACCAATACACCAATTGGTCTTTCTTGCATGCGTTCTGACCCGGTTAACACAATATCACACCCTTCTAGGGTAGAAA
>WTJB01000180.1 GCA_011526335.1 Candidatus Arcticimaribacter sp. | reverse complement strand
ACCAAAGGACTTATCCACAGTAGATAAAAAAGACGAGTGCCGTAGAAGTGCTTTTCAACAAGAGGCATCAGAGTGGTTTCCAATTTAATGAACTCAAATTGCTTTGGACTTTGTTTTCCTATGATGTTCTGTGCCTTTTTAGGTTGCTGTACACTTGAATTTTGTGGTTGGGGACCCTCAAACACATTGATTATTTTTTCTTCGGAACGAAGCGTTACATAGTTTTCTTTTACCGGATCAAAATAGGAAAACGCAACACCGGGTATTGGATAATTTCCTTGATACTGGGGTACTATGGTGTAGTTGTCCTCAATACTCCCTTGCATGCCCAGTAGGTTCGTTTTTACCATTTCTTTGTGCTCTGGCTCGTAACGTTCTAAAGCACTGGGGACTTCGAGTGTGGGTAAACTAAACAATTTTAGGTTTCCTCTTCCTGAAACCTTGACACTTACTTGAAAAGATTCTGATGATTTTAGCTCCTCTTTGTTCAGGCTTACATTTAGGTCAAAAGTTCCTACAGCGCCTGAAAAATTTTCGGGTTTCCCGTTTTCAGGCAAGGCTTTTACGTTTATTGTTCTCCGCCCGGCTGTAATTTTTTTGGGGATTTTATTATACACCCGGTCCCCAAAAAAAGTACGTCGATTTGTGGGGACATCTACAGAGATGTTTAGGGTCAAGGGATCCAAACTGACTTTCCCAGATTTTTGTGGATACAGTACTGCTTTACGCCACACGACATAGTTGTAGTTTTTACCCTTATAGGTTCCCCGTTTAATTTCCAATTTTTTGATGGGAATAACATGGGTTAAAAAATCGCTGTACTTGGGGGTTTCGGCTTCATTGACATTCGATATGCCAAGGTCTGAGGTATAGTACAGTTTATACACGACTGTAAAGGCCTCGTTTAGATAAGGATTCGCGTTGGAAACCTCTGCCACCAAATGGAGATTTTCATCCGCAAAAGCATCGGCTTGAGCTTGGGCACTATTGGGTCTTTTTACCGCTTCGGTGACGATCACTTTTCGTGGGGAAGTTTTGTACACCTCCCCTTGTATTTCTATCGATGCTTTACCAATGGTCAACTCTCCTTTTTGTTCTGGGGTCAGAAAATAGGTATAGGATTTCGAAAAACTCCGTTTCCCATTTACATAACTATTGCTTACAGATTGGTTGGGTCCCCCAACAACAGTGAACCCTTCGAATGTTGGAGGAATAAAATTGTCACCATTTTCATTCATTTCAAAACTTACACGCAAGCGTTCATTTAGTCCAAGTCGCGTTTTACTCAATTTGGTTTCAAAACGCACTTGTGCTTTCAGCTGAAAAGAAGCCAGTAGGGTAAAGAAAAATAAAATCTGTAGGTACTTCTTCATACAATTACCAGTCTTTTTTGGTTTTTATCGGGACGCCTTTTACTTTTTCGGCATTGACTTTGTCTTGAACTTCTTTTTCTTGTTGGTTCATGGCTTTGAGTAAACTCTGTACTTGTTCTGGAGAAATTTGTCCGGGTTTTCTCGGCGGGTTTTTCTGGGGTTTATCTTCCTTGCCTTTCTTCTGCTGATCCGAATTTTTTTCTTGTTCCTTTTCTTTATCGCCCTGATCACCTTCTTCCTTTTTTTGATCGCCCTCATCTTGTTGATCCTCAGACTTATCTTCTTTCTGGTCTCCATCAGAATTGTTTTGATCTTTTTCTTGTTGATCTTGGTTTTGGTCCTGATTTTGATCCTGATTTTGATCTTGTTGGTCTTGCTGGTCTTGGTTTTGTTCTTGTTCTTGCTTCTGTTTTTCTAATAATTCTTTGGCCAATGCATAGTTGTAGCGCGTTTCATCGTCCGTGGGATTATTTCGTAGTGCTTGCTTGTAGGCTTCTACTGCTTTTTCATAGGCTTTGGCTTGCATATGAATGTTGCCAATATTGTGAAATGCCGCTTGTTTTTCCTGTTTGTTTTCTGTCCCTTTTTGGGTCAAAAAGTAACGCTGGCTCGCTGCAGAATAATCTTCGGTTCTATACAGTGTATTGCCTAAATTGTGTTGAGCATCTGTCCGGGTTTCATCCAAGGCAATGGCTTTTCTGTACTGAGCTTCTGCAGCAATGTATTTCTCGTCTTTATGGGACTCATTGCCCTCTACGACAAGGTTATTCGCCTCTTCCTTTTGTGCAAAAAGATTGACCGATATCCAAAAAGCGAAAAACAAATACTTCATTTTCATAGCTCAGATTTATTTTCGTTGAACAGGTTTAGTCTAGAAATCCATTTTGTTTGGGTTTCCAACAAAAAAACGTCGATTAAAATTAAGAGGAATCCCGCAAATAAAAAAGCCTGAAAACGGTCTTTATAACTGACAAATTTTTTGGCTTCGAATTCTTTTTTATCCATTTCTTTAAGCGCTTCACGGACAAAACTTAACACGGCTTGGGTATCGTTTCCGTCCGTATAAGCCCCTTCGGTAGAAGAAGCTATAGATTCTAAAATGGCAGAGTTGCGCTGTGTTAGAACGACCTCTCCTTCTTCATCTTTTTTGTACCGTTCTACAATTCCATTTCGTTTAATGGGTATTGGAGCGCCTTTTTCTGTACCGATCCCAAAGGTGAAAATTTTGATGCCAGCAGCATTGGCTCTTTGGGCAGCATCTATGGCCGCCTCTTCGGTATGATCTTCACCATCAGATAAGATAAACAGCACTTTATTGGTCTGCTCTTGGTCATCAAAAAAAGTAGTGGCCAAATCGATGGCCGCATCTATGGCCGTTCCTTGTGAAGACAGCATGTCTGTGTTGAGGGATTGTAAAAATATTTTTGCCGCCCCATAATCTGTGGTTATGGGTAGCTGAGGCACTGCCTGCGCCGCATAAGCAATGATGCCCACACGGTCGGTGACCAAATCGTTTAGCAGGGCAGAAATCAACCGCTTGGCTTTTTCTATACGATTGGGAGCAATGTCTTCGGCTAGCATCGATTTAGAAACATCCAAGGCAAATACTATATCAACTCCTTCACGCTTTACCGTTTCTAACTCCGTCCCAATTTGTGGATTTACCAGTGCAAAAGTAAAACTAAGCAGGGCTAAACTCAATACGATTAGTTTTAAAACAGGCTTAAAACGCGACCGGTCTGGACTCAAAATTTCGAGTAATTCGGGTCGGGCAAAAGTGGTTTGTACCCTTTTCTTCCATGCAGTGTATAGCCCAAAGGCGATCCATAGAAGCGGGATCAAAATCAAGAAATAAAAATAATTTGCTTCTTCTAACTGATACATATTATATAAAACTTCTAAAAAGTGTATGCTTCAATATCCATTCCAAAATCAAAAAAAACAGAGCCGCCAAAAGGAGACCTCTATATTTTTCTTGATAATTGTAATATTTAAATTCTTCAATTTCTGTTTTTTCCAACTTATTGATCTCGTCATAAATGGCAATCAAACTGTTGTTGTTGGTTGCACGGAAATAAACCCCACCGGTATCTTCAGCGATGGTTTTCAGCAAGGCCTCATCGATTTCAACTTTTGTGATCCCATACTGAAAAGCACCATTGGGCAATATTCCTATGGGTGCTCTGGCATTGCCATTGCTTCCCAAGCCTATCGTGTAGGTCTTTATTTGAAACTCTATGGCCAGCTCTGTAGCAATTTTTGGATCGATAAATCCTGCATTATTCACCCCATCCGTCAATAAAATAATGACCTTACTCTTGGCTTTGCTGTCCTTGAGTCTGTTTACAGCAGTGGCCAGCCCCATACCTATGGCTGTTCCATCGTTTATGACACCGTCGTATTTGATGCTTTCCAAAGCGTTGAGGACAATGCGTTTATCACTGGTTATTGGTGTTTTGGTATAGCTTTCTCCAGCATATACCACCAAACCGATTCGGTCTGTCTTACGGTCTTTTACAAAATCTGAGGCCACATTTTTTAATGCCGCCAAACGATTGGGCTTTAGATCTTGCGCCAGCATACTCGAAGAAACATCGATGGCCATGATAATGTCTATCCCCTTATTGGTCTTTGTTCGTGTAGAAATGTCTACCGACTGAGGCCTACTGACGGCTAAAATTACCAACGCCAAAGCCAGAAGACGAAAAGCATATAAAAGAGGCTGAAGACGTGCCAACCAAGAGGTTTTTCCTTGAAAACCTTTTAGCGAAGAAAGTGTGAGTCTTGCCTGTTGTTTTTTTCCCTTAAAATAATACCATAAGAGTAAGGGTAAAAAAGCAACGAAGAGCCACAAATATTCTGGGTTTGCAAAGGTAATTTCTTCCAACACGGTTACAATTCTTTAATTACTTCAATAGAATTCAATATTTCTTTTTCAATGGTATCGCCATACCGATCGTCTCTTGGGTAGATCATATCCAAACGTATTCCTACCTCTTGGAAAGGGAATAGTAAACAGACAAACCTACAGCGTGTATACTCTTCCTCTTGCTCATTTTCCTTGAGGTCTAGCGTTCCAAACATCCGTAAGGTATCAGTCCCGTCTAGGGTGGTAAATACATCATTTTGAACTAAAATATTTTTAGCCCCGGTCGCTTCCAAAGCAGCTATGGCGTCGTTCATCAAGGCTCTTATCGCTTCTTCTTTCTCTTCATCTGTCGCCTCAGGATTAGAAGGTTTTGGGGTATAGTCGAATTCTAAACGCACCTCAAAAGATTCCGTTGGATCGCCAGATTTATATATTTTAAGACTTTTTGTAGAGGCCTCGTCTCGTTTTAACACCTCAGGAGTTTTTAACGCTATTGGAGGGGATCCGTACTGGCTTTTCAACCAATCTCCATCCAGCAATACTTTAGTAGGATACCCCAATAGGGTGTCTTTTACTGGGGTAAACCCATAAATTCCAATCACTAGGGCCAACGAAATAACCCCAAGGCCTAACCCGCTATACAAGGCAATCCTAATTTTTTCTTTTCGCTGTTTTAAGGCCAACTCTTTTTTATAGGCTAAGGTTTGTGCCAATTCTTCTTCTGTAGGTTCTGGAAGGGCGTCTTGTGTTTCTTTAACAACCTCTTCTACCAACTTACGATCTGAGTGTGCAACACCGTGCTCGGGAGCAGAGCGCGCAAATTTTACCAAATCCGCATTTTGTAAAACTTTCTTAAGATTGGTAAGGGTTTGTTGTTCTAAAACGAGTGTCCCACTTTCTTTTAGCAGCTCTAACTTTAACAGCAATTCATCTGTTGTACTTTCTAAAGCCGATATGGTTGTTTCTTCTTCTAAATAGCGCCGAACCACATCAGTAAGGCGAGAGTAATACTGTTTATACTCTTCTTGAACTTCCGGTTTTTCTTCTTCTAAAGCTTTTAGGGCGAGCAACGCTCGGTCAAAAGGAGGCAACTCTTCTTCCTCTTCTAATTTCTTTTGCTGACGCTTCTTCCAGTAGAAATAAGCCCCCAGAAGAAGCCCTAAAATAAGGGCCAGAAGCAATAGGTTCTGGATGAACCCAGTGTACGATTTTTTTGCTTCTTGTATGGGTTTTATATCGTAAAGGGGTTGCTTGAGAGTATCTACCACTACGGTGGCCACATCAATTAAGACAGAGTCCGACAAGACAATTTTTTGGTTAACCTTTATGGGCTGTGCAGGTATTTTGTGTTGTCCAGAATCGAAATGAATAAGGGCATAGGTTTGGGTTAGTACATAGCGGTTAGGGCCCACCAGGGTATCTAACGGATAGGCTTCCAAGAGCTCAAAAGTTCCGAAAGAAGGTTTTTCTTGAAAAATGAGACGGGGCAAACTATCGGCTTCCAATTGAAGCGTAAGATTAATTTGCTCTCCTATTTTTATGCTATCTCGATCTACTGCGGTACGTATTTCAACTGGGCTTTGAGACCACCCCAGCGTACAACAAAAGAATATTACAATTGATACAAGTTCCTTCATCAAATTCGAGCTTTAAAATAACTCAATAGTTTTTTTACATAACTTTCTTCCACACTACAACTCAGGGTTCCAGCCCCATTCATTTTAAAGACATTTTGGAAATAGGCCAACTGTTGTTGATGCCTACTGGCATAAGCAGTTCGTACCGCTTTAGACCCTGTATTGATCCACGCTGTTTTTTCGGTTTCGCTATCTATCATTGGCACCAAACCTAAATTGGGGATTTCGGCTTCAGTAGGATCAAAAACGCGAATCCCCGTAAGGTCGTGCTTTTTCGCTACAATTCTCAATGTCTTTTCGTAGTCGTCATCCATAAAGTCAGACAGTAAAAAGACAATGGCTTTCTTTTTCATCACGCTAGACAAAAACTCCAATGCCGTCTTTATATCGGTGGCTTTGCTTTGGGGTTTGAATTCTAGCAACTCGCGAATAATTCTCAAAATATGGGACCTTCCTTTTTTGGGCGGAATAAATAATTCGATCTGATCTGAAAAAAGGATTAAGCCTACTTTGTCATTATTTTGCAAAGCCGAAAAAGAAAGCGTAGCGGCTATTTCGGTAAGGATTTCGCGTTTAAATTGGGATTGTGTTCCATAAAACTCGGACCCACTTATATCGACCACTAGCATTAAAGTAAGTTCACGCTCTTCTTCAAAAACTTTGACAAAAGGCTCGTTGTAACGGGCAGTTACATTCCAATCAATAGCACGAACATCATCCCCAAATTGGTATTGACGAACTTCGCTAAAGGTCATCCCTCTTCCCTTAAAGGTACTGTGGTATTCTCCTCCAAAGACATGATCGCTTAACCGCCTTGTCTTTATTTCTATTTTACGAACCTTCTTTAAAAGTGCTTTTGTATCCATTTCTAGGGCACTTCCACTTCATTGATGATTTGACTAATAAGATCTTCGGTAGTGATGTTTTCTGCCTCGGCCTCATAGGTGAGTCCAATTCGATGACGTAAAACATCATACACCACAGCGCGAACATCTTCAGGGATTACATAACCTCTGTGTTTTAAAAATGCATAACATTTTGCGGCCGTAGCGAGATTGATACTCCCCCTCGGGGAGGCACCAAAGCTGATGAGAGGTTTAATTTTATCTAAGCCGTAATTTTCCGGATAACGCGTAGCAAAGATTAAATCCAAAATATACTTTTCTATCTTTTCATCCATATACACCTCACGGACTGTGTTTTGTGCAGAAAGAATTTGCTTGGTGGTCACTACCGGTTTTATTTTGGTCGCTTCTCCCTGCAAGTTTTGTCTCACAATCAGTTGTTCATCAGCCAGTTTGGGGTAGTCAATGATCGTTTTTAACATAAAACGATCTACCTGTGCTTCCGGCAGCGGGTAAGTTCCTTCTTGTTCCACGGGGTTTTGCGTTGCCATAACCAAAAAGGGAGCTTGTAATTTGAAGGTTTCGTCTCCAATGGTAACCTGCTTTTCTTGCATGGCCTCCAAAAGCGCTGATTGCACTTTTGCTGGGGCGCGGTTGATCTCATCTGCCAAAACAAAATTGGCGAATATGGGCCCCTTTTTTATGGAAAAGTCATTCTCTTTGATGTTGTATATCATGGTGCCTACTACATCGGCAGGAAGCAAATCTGGGGTAAATTGAATGCGGCTAAAACTTCCTTTTACGGCTTGACTCAAGGTATTAATGGCAAGAGTTTTTGCCAATCCTGGAACTCCTTCTAACAATATATGCCCTCTTCCCAATAGTCCAATGAGCAATTTTTCAATCATCCCTTTCTGCCCAACAATTACTTTGTTGATCTCAAGGGTTAGTAAATCTATAAATGCGCTTTCCTGTTCAATTTTTTCATTGAGCGCCTTGATATCTACTGCATTGTTTGCGTCCATATTCTTTCTCTATTTTTTTAGTGAAACAAAAATGAAGAATAAATTTTCTAATTCTTGTTAATAATTGGTTAAAACTATTAGGAAAATCAAGGGGTTTACCCCTTTCTTAGTGCTTAAATTTAAACATAAATAAAACACAATGAATCAATTATCTAGAATCATTTCAGGAACCATGACTTGGGGCGTGTGGGGAAAAAATCTATCGACCCAAGCCATGGCAGAAGCCATAGAAAAAAACGTTGACCTGGGCATAACTACCTTTGATCATGCCGATATTTACGGAGGGTATACCACCGAAGCCGCTTTTGGGAAGGCATTCAAAAGCTGTTCCGTTTCAAAAGAAAAGACCATTCATATTACCAAATGCGGTATTCAATATCCCTGTGAGGCCCGTCCTTTAGCGGTCAAGCATTACAATTACACCAAAGAACACATCATCGCAAGTGTAGAGAAGAGTTTAAAAAACCTACAGTTAGATACGCTGGATGTACTGCTTTTGCACCGCCCCAGTCCTTTATTGGAGGTAAATGAAGTTGCTGAAGCCTTCGCTTTTCTCACAAAAAGAGGAGATGTCAATAGCTTTGGGGTGTCCAATTTTACCCCACAACAAATGGCCGTTTTAAAGCAGAGTGCAACAATAGAGTGGAATCAATTGGAATGCTCCCTGACAAAAAATGATGCGATGACCAATGGTATTTTGGATTATATGCAAGCAGAAAAGATAGGGGCTATGGCCTG
>WTJB01000234.1 GCA_011526335.1 Candidatus Arcticimaribacter sp. | reverse complement strand
ATAAGAGACAGATCTTATAACATCAATATCAATTTTTATAAAAAATTCTATTCCACCAGTGGATGGATTTTTAGTTTAGAAACCGCTGCTTGGTATACAAATTTCAGCAATCAAATCCTTCCTGACTACGATACTGATCCCAATGAAATTCGTTATGCAAATCTTGAAGGAAAGGCTGTATCACAAGGGCTAAGTGCAAATCTAGAAGCGGTTTACGGGAAGTTTAGAGCCATTCTAGGTGCCAGTTTACTGGATGTTTTTACGGAAGAAAACAAGCTGAGAACGCGCCCTGTATTTACCGAAAAATGGTCCGCAACATGGGCCATTACCCTGCCCTTATTCTATGATAATTTTCAATTGGATTATACTGGAAATCTTTACGGTCCTATGCGACTTCCCCTCTCGGGTGCCAATGACCCAAGAGCAGAATTCTCACCCGTATGGAGTTTGCAAAACGTAAAACTGAGCTTTAAAAAGAACAACAACATTGCCTTTTTTGCAGGGGTAAAAAACCTCCTCAATTGGACACCGGCCAAAAATAATCCTTTCCTGATCGCAAGGGCAAACGATCCTTTTGAACGCGACACCACCGAATCGCTTCCATTTGACCCCACCTATATTTACGCCCCCAACCAAGGGCGTCGGATTTTTGTTGGATTAAATTATACCCTTAGCCCATGAAAGCCCCTTCCTTAAATGTTTTTGGAGAAACGCTAGCCCTTTGCGGGACTTCGCCCATGACGGGTGCCTACCGCAATGGCTGTTGTGATACAGGACCTTTTGATGCAGGTACACATACCGTTTGTGCCGTGGTTACTGATGAATTTTTGCAATTCTCAAAAAGCAAAGGCAATGATTTGACCCGTGCTTATCCTCAATATAATTTTCCAGGATTAGTGGAAGGAGACCGTTGGTGTCTCTGTGTTTCCCGTTGGCTAGAAGCCTATAGAGCCGGAGTTGCTCCTCCCCTTATTTTAAAAGCCTGCCATCGTAACACCTTAGACTATGTCTCCTTAGCGGTATTGACTACCTTTGCTGTTGATGATGTATAATTCTCTTTTGATTTTTTCGGCCCTTTCTTTTTTCTTTTTTGGAACAAGCTGTCTGTTCTCCAAGAAATTAGTTAGCGAATTTGAGCGCTATGGTATTCCTCAATACAGAGTGCTTACGGGATGGCTTCAGCTTTTGGGAGCAGCAGGGATCATAGTTGGCTTTCGTTACATGCCACTACAATGGGTAAGTACAGCAGGCTTGTCTTTGTTAATGGCTTTTGGAGTAGGGGTACGTATAAAGATTAGAGATGGCATTTTACAAACACTCCCAGCACTTTTTTACTGTGTATTAAATGCCCTATTGTTCTTTTATCTGCTCTGATCATTTTAACGAATTCTTAGGAAAACATTACAAGCTCCTTAACAGAGACTTACAGAGACATACGCTACTTTTATCCATATTTTCATGTACTAGTTGATAATTTTGGTTAACAGAGTTCCCTGGTTTACTTTTACGGTAAATCAGGGTTTTTCTTTTAAAAGAAATGCATGGCTAAGAAAAAAATACTTTCAGATGAAATTGATTTGCATGGTTTACGCCATAAACCTGCGCTTGAATTGGTAAGAAAAACACTTGAAGATAGAGAAGCCTCGGGTTCGTTTTCGCTCACCATCATTACAGGAAATTCTTCTGTATTACAAGAACGTATTTTTACAGAAATATTGGACGATAGCCCCTATGACTATTACATCCCCTCCTGGAACTTAGGACAGATTATTGTGGCGTACCAACAATGGTGACCGGAGTATCTAGGGCTTGAAATTTTATCTTTTTAATAAAAGGTATGTTCAATCCTTCCCCTTCTGAGCTAATCCAAACCTGAGAACTATCAATAATGGATACCGCCTCTACTTGAGCCTTTTCTAAAGGAAGCTTGTATTTTTCTAAAATGACCTCATCCAAGATATTCAATGCAAAGGGTTGGGCTTTTATAAGGTACTGACTACGATCGGGTAAATATCCGGTAAGGACCAATAGCTTGGCATCCGCATCATAGTCCCCGCCCGTGATGAGGGTATTTACCTTAAACTTTTTAAGGGACGTTAACGAATAGGTGCCGGCTTTCTTGGGAAAAGCATACAACTGTGTTGACCTTGATTTTCTGTTTTTTGAAAAGATCAAAAGAGAATCTCCGTAAGAAATCAAGCATTCTGCATCATATTTTGTTTTTTTCTTTTTCTTAAAAGACGTTTGCTTACTGTAGGCAATTTTTATGGAATCTTGCAACACAAAATCATGCGATA
>WTJB01000087.1 GCA_011526335.1 Candidatus Arcticimaribacter sp. | reverse complement strand
TTATTTTAAGCCGAAGAAATAAGGAAGACAAGCGGATTAAAGAGCTGTACCTAAACAAGTAATACTTTATAATCTAAAACTTTAGATGCCGCACCGTTTCATCGTTATTCATCAGTTTTAACAGGGCGTTAATTCCCATTTCGATATGTTTTCGATCAAATTGTTTTGCGTTGATTTCGTCCTTTTCTAGGGTTTTAACCCCCTCGGGTACCATGGGAGAATCAGACACCAATAAAAGTGCGCCCACAGGTATTTGATTGTGAAATCCAACGGTGAATAGCGTAGAAGTTTCCATGTCTATGGCATAAGCGCGTGTTTGCTGGAGGTAGTCTTTGAATGTTTCATCGTATTCCCACACCCTACGGTTGGTCGTGTATACCGTTCCGGTCCAATAGTCAGTTGAAAAATCGCGTATGGTAGCAGAAATTGCCTTTTGAAGGGAAAAGGAAGGCATGGCAGGAACTTCAGGAGGTAAATAATCGTTGGAGGTTCCATCTCCTCGAATGGCACCAATGGGCAGGACAAAATCGCCAATGTGAATTCTCTTTTTTAATCCGCCGCATTTCCCCAAAAAAAGAACAGCTTTTGGATTAATAGCAGAGAGCAAATCCATGATAGTGGCCGCGTTAGGACTTCCCATCCCAAAATTGATGATGGTGATGTTTCTAGCAGTGGCCGATAACATGTTTTTATCCTGTCCTTTAATCTCACAACCTTCAATTTCAGCAAAGATTTGAACGTACTTATTAAAATTGGTCAAAAGGATGTATTCCCCAAAATCTCCTAAAGCTATTCCGGTATAGCGCACCAACCAATTGTTTACAATTTCTTCTTTTGTTTTCATATGCTCATGTTATTTGAATCCCTCACGGCTACATTTAATAATCTTGCAAGCCGTGCGATAAATTCAGCTTAAATATTTCCTCAGGATCAAAAGCATCGATCGCCACTAGAGCCAATTGCTTGTTGAGTAGCTTCACCTTTCGATCAAACCCCTCTTGCCAAGCAGTTTTGTCCCAACGGGGACTTTTTGCTAAAGCTGCTGCCAGTACATGCATGGCTTTGAGCACCGCCTTAATTTGATTGGGAATCCATGAGGTAATGGGGGTTCCACCCGTAGCTCTAGGGTAAGCCGTGTTTTGCATGATGTATTTTTGCACAAACTGCCAATGCCCGTTTCTAAACAAATAAATTTCTTCATAAACCTGCATCAAATGCTCCATACCATCGAAATTGTTTTCAGCTGCGAGTCGTTCGACCAAAGGATTTTTCTCCATTGCCTTGGTCAAGGCTTGGAAAAACTGTTGCACACATTTTGGTCGGTACTGGCGTAAATCCATCAAATAGGTAGTGAGTTGATTTTCGGGATAATAGTGTATTACTCCACTAGCAATATCGGCCGTGGGAATGATGTTGTCTTGCGCCCCAGTTTGTCCCCGATAAGCGCGGGGTTCTTCCCAAACTCCTTCATAAAGTAAGCCGTTGGGGAAAATATCGAGATTCCCCTTTACCCCCATAATAAAAACCCTAAAATCGTTGTAATGTTTCCAGCGAGAGGCTTCCCACATTAACTTTCGCCGAGCATTCATTTTGTGCAAGGTTGCAGCCATAAGCTGAAGCGATGAAGTCGTGTGTTCATCTACTCCTTCTGCTGTCAATCCAAAAACAGCTTTGACAAGATCGGGTGAATATTGATTGATATCCACGTGAAGCATAATAAAGCCCCGTTCGTCGTCCATACCCGAGAATTTAGCCGCCATAGATAAATTGGTCCACGCAAAGCCTTCGTCTTTGTTCCGCTTTTGGTAATTCCCCAAAGAGTAGGCATAATGATAATCTAACCAAGGGAAGACGTCTAACTTTTCAGCTACGGCAACAAAAGCTTGGGCAATATTCTTAGGCAACACGGCATGGGCTTGGCCATATTTCCCTGTTTTGATGTAATGGTGATGTGCAGGTGCAAGGGTGTAGGCGGAAGCGATAAAACTATACGAACGGAACAAGGCCGCCAAAACAAATGGATCGCTCTCCCCTTTAACCACTTCGCGGTAATTCGGCAAGGCAAGTGCAGCCTTTTCAAAGGCCCTTTCTTCTGCCAATAAGCCAGGAGAATTATCTGCTTTTCTTATGGGCATAGCGTCGATTAATGCTTGTAAAGCTGCGTAAGCTTCAGGTAGGGATGCCAAGGGTTCTTTAATCGGTAAAAAACCGTGTTTGGGGTCAACTGAAAAGAATCCGTCTGTGTATATCTTCATAGAAAAGGGGATTTATTCTTTTCAATATACTAACAATATGCCG
>WTJB01000058.1 GCA_011526335.1 Candidatus Arcticimaribacter sp. | reverse complement strand
GAGCACAAAGCATCGGGTCAACCCGGGACTTCTCGTTACATAACGACCAAAAACAAAAAGAATACACCAGATCGATTGGAAATTAAAAAATTCAATCCGATCTTGAAAAAAATGACCGTTCACAAAGAAATTAAATAGTTATGGCTAAGAAATCGGTAGCAACCTTACAGACAGGTTCAAAGAGATTGACAAAAGTGATCAAAATGGTAAAAAAAGGAGATTCAAAATCATACTCTTTTGTGGAAACCATTACTGCACCTGACCAAGTTAATGATTGGTTGAGCAAGCACTAATTTGTACAAACAAATAAAAAAAAGAGCTACTTTTACAGTAGCTTTTTTTGTATCTATACATGAGTTTACTCGATTCTATATTTTCCGGTAAAGACGATACTTCACTAGACAAAGGTTTAGCGGCATCCAAAAAATCCTTTTTTTCAAAATTAGGTACTGCATTGGCAGGGAAATCTAAGGTTGATGCAGAGGTTTTGGATGATCTAGAAGAGGTCTTGATCTCTGCGGATGTTGGTGTTCCTACAACCCTTAAAATCATTGATGCCATAGAAGAGCGTGTTGCCCGTGATAAATATCTTGGCGCATCAGAGCTTGGTCAGATTCTTAAGGAAGAGATGTACGGTATCTTGACCCAGCAAGAGAAAGGAAAGTTTTCTTTTGACCAATCTTTTTCGCACAGCCCTCATGTGATTATGGTGGTGGGTGTGAATGGTGTTGGCAAAACAACCACCATAGGAAAATTGGCCCATCAATTTAAAGCAGCAGGGAAAAAGGTGGTACTCGGCGCAGCCGATACCTTTAGAGCGGGCGCCATCGATCAGCTACAAGTATGGGCAGATCGTTCTGAGGTAGCCTTGGTCAAGCAAGAGATGGGAAGTGACCCGGCATCGGTTGCCTTTGATACGTTACAATCGGCCGTAAGCCAAAAAGCGGATGTAGTCCTTATAGATACCGCGGGGAGGCTGCACAATAAAGTCAACCTGATGAATGAATTGACCAAAGTAAAACGCGTGATGGATCGTATTGTTCCAGAAGCGCCGCATGAGGTATTGCTTGTCCTTGACGGTTCTACAGGTCAAAATGCTTTTGAACAAGCCAAACAATTTACCCAAGCCACCGAGGTTACCGCATTGGCCATCACCAAACTTGACGGTACCGCTAAAGGAGGTGTAGTCATGGGGATATCCGATCAATTTAAAATTCCAGTGCAATTTATTGGAGTAGGCGAAGGAATCGAAGACCTTAAAATATTTGATGCCCCTCTTTTTGTGCATTCTTTTTTTAATACGAAATAACACTATGGTTAAACGCATATTGGGTTTTTTGGCCCTCCTAGTACTCTTGCTTTTGATGGGACCCAAAGTAGAGGCACCTATAATCGATAAACCCCTGCCAAACATTGAGGCTACTTTTTCGGATTTACCCGCTTGGGTGGCCGAGCAAAATGCCGCTTATCCCAATATAAAACCCGACAACGAATCCAAGCTTATTTTTGCGGATTCTATTCCTCAGCAAACAGAATACGCCATTGTTTATCTTCATGGGTTTTCTGGAAGTACAGCCGATGGCGCACCTGTGCATCAGGAAGTAGCCAAGGCACTTGGTGCTAATATTTATCTACCCCGTCTTTATGCTCATGGTTTGGAATCCGATGTGGGGATGTTAGAATATACAGGCGAAAAATCTTTGGATAGCGCAAGAGAAGCCCTTGCCGTTGGTAAACTCCTCGGAAAAAAAGTCATCTTAATGGGAACCTCTACGGGTTGCACGCTGGCCTTGGCCCTTGCTGCCGCTCATCCCGAACTTGCTGCTTTGGTCTTGTACGCTCCGAATATTCGGATCAATCATCCGCTTGACTTTGTCGCTACATTGCCCTGGGGATTACAAATCATTCGTCAAGTAGAAGGGGGGCTGTATCATGAAATGACCAACCCATCTGAGATGAAAAAACAATACTGGACAACCAAATACCGTTTGGAAGCACCGGTGCAGATGCAGAAATTATTAGAAACTGCCATGGTGCCGGAAACTTTTAATAAAATCACGGTTCCTGTTTTTTCGGGCTTTTATTACAAAAGCGAAACCGAACAAGATCCTGTTGTTTCTGTAGCCGCTATGCGTGAAATGTTTCAGGAACTTGGAACACCTACTGAACTGAAAAAAGAACAAGCTTTTCCGGATACGGGAGCACATGAGATAGGAAGTGAATTGGTCTCTAGTGATATTGAAGGGGTCCGAAAGGCTACGATAGACTTTTTAAATCAAGTTTTACCTTAGTATGCGCACAAAGTCCACACAGACCAATAAAATCAATGTCATCACCCTGGGGTGTTCCAAAAATATTTACGATTCAGAGGTATTGATGGGGCAGCTAAAAGCCAGTGGAAAAGAGGTGGTTCATGAAGAAGAGGGGAATATAGTCGTCATAAACACCTGTGGTTTTATCGATAATGCCAAAGAAGAATCTGTCAATACGATTTTAGAAAACATACAGCGCAAAGAAGCAGGAGAAATCGATAAAGTTTACGTTACCGGCTGTCTGAGCGAACGCTATAAACCTGATTTAGAAAAAGAAATCCCTCAGGTAGATCAATATTTTGGGACTACAGAACTCCCACAATTATTAAAAACACTTGAGGCCGATTACAAACACGAACTTTTAGGAGAACGGGTAACGACAACGCCTAAAAATTATGCCTACTTTAAGATATCCGAAGGTTGCGACCGTCCGTGTTCTTTTTGTGCGATTCCCTTAATGCGTGGAAAACACCGTTCTACCCCCATAGAGGATCTTGTAAAACAAGCCAAAAGTCTTGCTAAAAATGGGGTAAAAGAACTGATACTCATTGCTCAAGATCTGACCTATTACGGCTTGGATTTATATAAAAAGAGAAACCTGGCCGAACTCCTCGAGGCTTTGGCGCAGATAGAAGGTATAGAATGGATTCGTCTTCACTATGCTTTTCCAACAGGATTTCCGATGGATGTTTTTGATGTAATGACGCGCGAACCAAAGATTTGCAACTACCTAGATATCCCTTTGCAACACATTTCTGATCGGATATTGAAATCTATGCGAAGAGGAACTACCCAAGAAAAAACAACACAATTACTAAACGATTTTAGAGCGGCCGTTCCTGGGATAAGCCTACGCACTAGTTTAATTGTGGGCTATCCTGGAGAAACCCTTGAGGATTTTGAGTGTTTAAAAAACTGGGTAAAAGAGATGCGTTTTGAACGTTTAGGGTGTTTTACCTACTCTCATGAAGAAAACACGCATGCACATACCTTAGAAGACGATGTGCCAGAAGAAGAAAAACAACGTCGTGCCTCAGAAATCATGGAATTGCAAGCGCAAATTTCATGGGAACTCAATCAAGAAAAAGTAGGAAAAATCTTTCGTTGTATCATCGATCGTAAAGAAGGAAACCACTTTGTCGGGAGAACCGAGATGGACTCTCCAGACGTAGATAATGAGGTGTTGGTTGATGCCACCAAATATTACCTAAAGCAAGGCGAGTTTGTCGATTTAAAAATCATTGAAGCTGCAGACTTTGATTTGTACGCTATCCCCTCCGCTTAATTAGAAAGGATGAGTTCAGCCGTCTTTGTGATTTCGGGTAGGGCACTTAGATCGTATTGATAAATCACTCCTTCGCCAACGACCACGGCACTTGGATAGTCCACGATAATATCATACGCAAAAGGAATAGAGGAGGTTGCCACTACGCTTGGATTTTCACGATCACTTACATCCAATACTTTAATCCCAGCGCTTCCATCACACACCAAAAGATGGTCTTGATGTATAGCCAAGCCGTGTGGATTGAACATCACTTGTCGTGCGACTACTTCCAAATTTTCCGGATCGCGAATGTCGATAATTTGCAGTTCATTGGTTTCGGTAAAACAATTTGTTCCCCCGCGGAGGGTGACATAGGCATAATTGGAATCGGCGACCACGGGATCACAACTTCTAAAATGTTCGATGCTATTGATGAAGCCAGGATTGTCAGGGCTAGAAACATCGTACATCAACATACCGGTCGTAGAGCCGACAAAGAGCAAGTCATTGAGTTGGAAAAGGGTTTCTGCTTGTGTTCCCGTATCTAGGCGCGCAAAGCGGGAAGGACGATAATCTTCACCAATAGAAAAAAGCACCAGTTCATTAAAATTGATGGTGTACAAATAGTTTTCTATCGGCAGAAATCGTGTCATGGATCCTGCTGTAGAAACATTTTCAAAATTGTTGTTTTCTGCAGCGGTAGCAGTAGCAATTTCCGCATCTTCAAGAGTGTAATAGCGATGCGATACTTGATCTTCCAGCGGTTCTTTTCGAATTTCGGTTCGCCAAGAGGTTACGATGCCAAGGGTGTTGTCGATTTCTTCATAGCGAAAATAGTCTCCCAGTGCATCAAAGCTAACGGTGCTTTCTAAAGTCATGTAGGGATTGTAATAGAATACCTCTTCCACAGTAAATTCTTCAAGAAGTTCTGGAGAGCTAATGCTGCTTATATCGAATACCACCAATGCTGAAAACATATCGCTATACAAATGGTCATCAATAATGGTCATGTCCAAAGACCCGGGGATTGCAATAAAATGGAGGTTTTGTGGATTTGAAGGATCGCTATTGTCTACAACATGAATTCCCTCATGGGGTTTATTGATAAAAATATAATGCTGATAGGTCACTATTTTTCCTGCTTCTGCATAATCTTTTGGAGGATCTACACTTACTTTTTGTGCCAACTGTGATGTGGTTTCATAGACCGGTATAATATAGGTAACATCGACCAGGTTTTCATCCGTTTTTTTGCTGAGTATGCTGCAACCCGAAAGAAATAATCCGGCAATAAAAAGGAAAATCAAGGAGCGAAAAATCATTTTCATGCTATAACGTTTACCTTAAATCCACAAATTTAATGCCACGGTTTACATAAAGAGGGCGTTGACCAACCACAACTTTCCATTTTCCCAAAAGTTGCGGTACAGCGGATTATCCACAAAGTAGACAACCGAACCCCTACCGTAGTTTTCTGTTCCTACTAACAAAGATTCACTTTGTAAAGCAATGGCTTTATCTCCACTAAATCCTGCAATCGGTTTTGCGTTTCTGGGTAAATGAGCAACGGTACCATTGCCTTCTAGTAATGCATAGGCCGTAGCTCTTGTTTTTAAGCTAAAATAGTTTTTGTCATATCCCGCTGCCAAAGGGTGGGTGTTGTCTATGCTAGCGTTGTAAATGCTTCCATAAATAGAAGAGCGTATTGCTTCACGTTCTTGATCTCCGTAGGCCACCTTAGCGTCGTCATCTTCTCCGGTTTTTTGGGTGAGTGAAAAGGCATCGTGATTGGCGAAAGTCCTTAAAGCATTTCCGATGGCGACCACACGTCCTCCTTTTTGTATCCACTGCATTAAAGCATTATTCCCCTCTTTATCCAATAGGGTACGATAATATCCTGAGGGGATAATGAGCACATCAAGATCTTTTAAAAAGCGTTCAGAAAGTCGGTCATCGCTGAGTTGTTTTAAAGGATAATGAAGTTGCTGTTCAAAAAAGTGCCACAACTCACCATAGGCAGCTGGCGTCGCTTGATCACTTTTTAGGATGCCAATCGTACGATTGGTGATAAACTGCATAGAATTGGAACCCAAATCGGGACCTTGATCCGAAAATCCAGAACGAATTGCTGTAACCTCTTGTCCTGTTTTTTGGGCTATTTGGGCTATGGTTTCTGTTAGGTTTTCTGCTTGACGATTTTCCCCACGCAACACAAAAACACTTCCTCTTTCCCAACGTTTTCCTGAATTGGTTAACGGAACGGTATTGTAATACACTCTTAAACCAGCTTTGATCAAGCCGGCAAGAAACTTTCCGTCCGTTAAAGAACTGCGTTCGGCAGCATAGGCGTAGGCATTAGGATCTAGTTGCTGCTGCGGCTCTTTTTCTTTAAAAGCTTGTGTGCTTAAGTTTTGGTTGGTTGCTATGGCATTCAGCCCGTGAGCATACGGCAATGACCAAGAGGTAATGTCATACGTCAACGAATCGGAATAGGATGTGGTGGGTTCAAACAACGCTTGGATCAAGCGGCTTTTTTTTCCGTTCCCATTCACCACCATAGCCCCTGAGGGATAGGCAAGGGTTTTTGTTTTTTGGGTGTTGTAATCAAGTCCTTTGATTTTGGTTTCTTGCGCTAAGGTCGTTACGGGGATTTCGTGTTGGGCTAGAAGATCTTTTAACCCATTTAATTTATCCTTATTCCCGCTTAAAACATAATGGGCGTGTTTCCCTTTTTGCTGTGCATGATAGCGCTTAAATTCTTGATTGAGACGGCTGACATTATTGAAAGCGACTTCTACCGTAGATAAACCACTGATGTAATGGTGAGCGATGCGATCTTTTAAACTCAATACATCTCCAACACCATTGATGATACCTAGTCCGGCACGACCACTTCCCCCTTGTTCATAGGTCATTCCAATTCCACCATTCAACATAGGGTAGGTGTCGCCATATCCCGGGTACAACAAGTCAAAAACTTCATCTGTGAAGTAAAGCCACCCTTCTTGATCAAAATAACGGGCATGATTTTTCCCTATGGTAACTTGAAATTCCCTTTGGAAATCCGTCAATACTTCATGATAGGGTTCTACGGCTGGAGCAAAATAATAGGGGCTGTCTACACCTTGTTCATGAAAATCAACATGAATCTGGGGCATCCAAGCAAGGTATTGCGGTAAGCGTTGCTGACTTTCTTTTTGACTTAACCAAGCCCAATCTCGGTTGAGGTCGTAGTAATAGTGGTTGTATCGTCCGCCGGGCCATTCTTCAAAATGTTCATTGGCTGTTGGGCTGGTGTCAAAGGGGGTGCTTTTTACCTGATTGTACCAATTTACATAGCGGTCTCTACCATCAGGGTTGATGCAGGGGTCGAGAATAACAATCAAGTTTTTTAGCCATTCCTGTTTTTCAGTAACTAAAGTATGTAAGGTTTTTAGCGCCGCTTCGGTACTCGTCGATTCATTTCCGTGAACATTATAACTTAACCAAACAACACTAAACTCTTGGGTTGTTTCACGTTCTCCGGTTTCGTATCCGATACTGCGCAAATGATCTTTCCGTAAGCTTTCTAGTTGTGCTAAATTTTCTGGCGCAGACAAATACACCAATTGCAGGGTTCTGCCCTCATAGGTTTTTCCGTATGATTTTGTTTGCGCATAAGGCGATTTTTCGGCAAGGTATTCTACATAGTCAATCACTTGATGATGACGGGTAAATTGACTTCCGAGTGGGTATCCCAAAAATGCATCTGGGGTCTGTAAGGTGTCTTGTGCAAACCCTAAAAAACTCAAGATGCTGATAAAAAGAAAAACGGCTTTTTTCATTTGTTAATGTGTATGGGTCTAAAGTAGATATTTTCCTGCATATTTTTATATTCTTTGAATTAGGAATATATTTACTACTCAAAAAGGGGCTATGCCAAACACCCATATTCCGTATCGATCTACCCAGTATTTTTCGGATTTAATTTGCGATTTGTTGGATGAACATCCTGACTTACAATCGTTTTATGGTCGTCGCCCAAGCCTGGAAAGTTTTAAGGAGCAAATGGCCGAAAAATCGGCTGCTTTTCCGGCTTCTCATCGAAAGGTTTTGACGGAAGTTCTTTCGGAAGATTATCACAAAATAGGGGTAACAGAGGGCCCTTCGGTAGAGAATATACAGTTGCTCGCTGAGAATACAACCTACACCGTTACGACGGGTCATCAATTAAATATATTGACCGGGCCTTTGTATTTTTTATATAAAATCATCTCGGTAATCAATCTATGTCAGCAGCTAAAACAAACCTATCCCGAAGCTGATTTTGTCCCTGTTTTTTGGATGGCTTCTGAAGACCACGATTTTGAAGAAATTTCTTTTTTCTATCATCAGGGGAAAAAGTACAAGTGGAGCAGGGAATCCGAAGGCGCTGTTGGACAAATGAATACCCAAGGCCTTGATGCCGTTTTTGAATTGTTTTTTTCTGCATTGGGAAATAACAATGCGGCAAAAGAACTAAAAGCATGGATAAAACAAGCCTACCACCCCTCAGCCAGTCTAGCGGAAGCGACGCGCCGATTGGTTCATCAACTTTTTGGCGATCAAGGCTTGGTGATTGTAGATGGTGATAATGCCCGTTTAAAATCTTTGTTTGCCCCGTATGTGAAGCGGGAATTGACAGAAGAAATAGCCTTTCAAAACGTAACAGAAACGACATCGGCCATCCAGTCAGCGTATAAATCCTCTTATTCCCCTCAGGTAAACCCGAGAAAAATAAACCTTTTTTACCTCAGTAAGGGACATCGTGAACGCATTGACTGGGATGGAGAGGAGTATATCTTGGTGGATCAAAAACGCACATTTTCCAAAGCAGAAATTTTGGATGAATTGGAAAAACAGCCCGAACGCTTTTCTCCCAATGCCTTATTGCGCCCCCTATATCAAG
>WTJB01000028.1 GCA_011526335.1 Candidatus Arcticimaribacter sp. | reverse complement strand
ATGAAGAAGGTTGTGCCAAAAGACTTTACGTTCAAATTTAGCCAAAATTTGTTGGCGATTGGTGTTGGCGAATTGTTTGATCAGCTCGGGCTGCTGCACAAATTCCTCCATGGCCATTTGCAACGCTTGGGCGTCTTTTGGGGGGACAATTCTCCCCGTCTCCCCGTTTGTGATAATTTCATTGCACCCATTGATATCCGAGACTATGCAGGGTACTTCCATTGCTCCTGCTTGAAGAACCACGTTGGGGAAGCCCTCTCGATAGCTTGGAAAAACAAAGGCATCGGCCATGGTGAGATACGGGCGAATGTCGTTTTGAAAACCTGTTGTAATGATGTTTGTATTCGTCTCAATCGTATTGCGTGTGGACAGCTTCAGAGGATCGAGATCGGCTTCTTCCGGCCCAACTAGAAGAAGTTTCGTGTTGGGATAATGCTTATGGACTTGGCTGAATGCTACCACCAATTCATTGATCCCTTTATCGCTAACCAGTCGGCCAACAAAACAGAATAAAAAATCCTCTTTATTGATCCCCAAAGTGGCTCGCAGAGATTGAATCGTTTTGCTGTGCTTGTCCTGGGGTTGAAAGTGCAAAGTATCTATTCCGTTGGAACTCCCTTGTCCAATCAGTGTCATTTTTTGAGCATCCGTGAGGCACTGTTCAAGGATATAGGCCTGTAGGCCTTTGGAATTTGGAAAAACATTGGTTGCACAACGATAGGTGAGTCGTTCTACAAAGCGTAGGATGATTTTTTTCATCCCTTTGGCTTCCATCAATGGGAGGCCTGCTACCGTATGAATGCGAAGAGGAACCCTTGCTAAAAAAGCCGCTAACATGCCTACGATGCCTGCTTTTGGCGTATGGGTATGCACAATTTCTGGGCGATATTTTTGTAAAAAGCGGAACAATCGATACAAGGCTTTCAGGTCTTTCAAAGGGGTGATCTTTCGTGTGAGGTCGAGGGGAAAATGTTCTACTCCTTGTTGTTCAGCTACTTTTTTGAGGCGCTCTTTCTGCGAAGAAATATACGTTATGGTGTAATACCGACGAAAAAATTGTCCTTGATCCTCGAGAAGTTTTTCTAATGATAAAGGAACCGTGGTAATACGAATGAGCTTTTTCACGGGTTAAATATATGGATTCGCTAGCCAAGGTCGAAAATAAAATTTCGATACTCTTGCAAAGTAATGGTGAAACTTAGATCTTGACATTGACGTTGCGCTTCTCCCTCTCTTTGAAGTTCAGTGAGTGGATGGTCAAGATAATAGTTTACTTGAACTACAAATTCATTCACGTTATCTACTATTTTTCCATGGGCATAATTTTCAAGCATCTGTTTCGCATCACCTGCATCAAAGGCTACAACAGGAGTTCCCACCGCCATTGCTTCTGCCAATACATTGGGATATCCCTCGCCATAAATTGAAGTAAAAAGAAAAACACTAGCATTTTTATAAAGAGGATATATCTCTTTTTGTTGGCCTAATATTTTGATTCTAGGATGCAGGCTTAAAGGAAAAAAATTGATGTCCCAACCTTTACCTGCAATCCAAATCTCAAGATCTGAATGAGTTGTCAGTATTTTTTGACTTATCGATAAAAGATACTTGGGGCCTTTTTGGGGGTTAAACCGACCGACAAACAAAAGGTAGGATTTTGACTGTTGTTTTGCTTTAATTTGTACTGGGGGTAATTTAGCCAATCGATTTACAATTACCTTTTTATTATATTTTGTGAATAGAGCATTTTCATGGACTTGTTTTGATCGGTAAGAGCAATAAATGACTTTAGGCTTCAAAAATCGCGACATCAAACCAAAAACAAATAGCATTATTTTCTGATAGTATTGTCTAGGACCAAAATTAGAATGTCGGATGTTCCAAATTAACCTTTGTGTATTTTTCCCATAAAGAAATTTCCATAAATGAGCAGCAGCTATTCCTTTGTACATCCAACCAAGAATGATCGCATTTGGATGATCTCTAAAAATTTTTTTTACTTTTTCCGGTTGACTTATTTTATGGATTACTTCACAAAAAGGTGCAATCCTTTCATGGTTAAAGTCGTTTGAATTACCCTGTATTGAGATAACGTACTGTATTATACCACGGGAGTGAAAGTCTTCAACAATTCTACACAATACATTTTCGGCGCCACCACTTCCTAAAGTTGGAATAATATGTATGAGAACGTGCTGCATTAGAGGTATAAAAACTCAGGGGCAGTGTAGAAACCTTTTATATCATATACTACTCCATTATTTGCCAGAAATGACTTAGGATTGATGGATTTAAATTCTTCATGTGCAACTGCAAGAA
>WTJB01000040.1 GCA_011526335.1 Candidatus Arcticimaribacter sp. | reverse complement strand
ATTTACCCCCTGATAATTAGATGGTTTATAGCAAACTTTTATTTTTGTAGGACAAAAGTGAAAAATTTAATTATATGAGCAAATCAAAGTTAGAGTATATTTGGTTGGATGGTTACAAGCCCACGGCCAGTTTACGTAGCAAAACAAAAATCGTTGACGATTTTGGTGGAAAATTAGAAGACTGCCCAATGTGGTCTTTTGACGGTTCTTCAACACAACAAGCAGAGGGAGGTTCTTCTGACTGTTTATTAAAGCCTGTAGCTATCTATCAAGACCCTGATAGAAATAACGGTTACTTAGTAATGACAGAAGTGCTTAACGCTGACGGAACAGCACATGAGTCTAATGGAAGAGCCACGATTGATGATGATGACAATGACTTCTGGTTTGGTTTTGAACAAGAATATTTCCTTTGGGATCCTGAAACTAACTTACCCTTAGGTTTCCCAAGAGATCAGACACCACAAGGACAATTTTATTGTTCTGCAGGAGCAAAAAATGCTTTTGGACGTGAAATGGTAGAAGAGCATTTAGATATTTGTTTAGCTGCAGGAATCAATGTTGAAGGAATCAATGCTGAGGTAGCTGCTGGACAGTGGGAATACCAATGTTTTGCTAAAGGGGCAAAACAAGCTGGGGATGAAATGTGGGTATCGCGTTACTTACTTGAGCGTTTAGGAGAAAAGTATGGTTTAGCCATTAACTGGCATCCAAAACCTCTTGGTGCGACAGACTGGAACGGTTCTGGTATGCACGCAAACTTCTCTAACGAAACCCTTAGAACATGTGGTTCTAAAGAGACTTACGAAACCATTTGTGAAGCTTTCCGTCCTGTAGTGAAAGAACACATTGAAGTTTATGGTGCCGATAACGACCAACGTTTGACAGGTGACCACGAAACACAATCTATCAACGAATTTAGTTATGGAGTGTCTGACCGTGGAGCTTCTATCCGTATTCCTATTATGACGGTAGAAAAAGGTTGGAAAGGATGGTTAGAAGATCGTCGTCCAGCTTCAAACGGAGATCCGTATAAAATTGCTGCACGTATCATTAAAACGGTAAAGTCAGCTAAGGTATAATCCTAATTGATCATACATCAAAAAGCATCCGCTAAAACGGATGCTTTTTTTTTAGAATAAACTGTAAATAAAATAAATGTACAGACTCAGTAAGATAACCCCATTCAGACGGTTGAACTTCTGATCGTTTGGAATATACATTAGCGGAAGAAGAAGTAATGAAATTCCAATCATCCAGATCAAGTCATTGGTCAAGAAATCTGCATCCATTACAACAAAGGGTTGTACCATAGCTGTAATGCCCATTACAGCGAGTATATTGAATATATTGGACCCGATAAGGTTCCCCAGTGAAATGGCTTTTTCTTTTCGAAGAATGGCAATGATGGAGGCTGATAATTCTGGTATACTGGTGCCAATAGAGATGATGGATATGCCAATGATACGTTCGTTAACACCCATCATTTTTGCCAAGTCAACTGCCCCTTTTACAAGGGTTTCGGCTCCCAACCATAGCGAAAAGCCGCCCATAACCAAATAGCCCATCGTTTTTGTCCAGCTCAAATGTTCAAATTCTTCATCGAGCTCGTCGACGCCTTCTTTTTGGTTCTTTAATAGGTAGAGAATAAAACTTATCAATAAGGCAAACATGACAGCCCCTTCCCAAAAAGACAGATACGCATCGTAAACCAAAAACAAGAGAAATAAGGCCGAAGCGACCATCATCATGGGCCAGTCTATGCGTAAAAAAACTTTGGAAATTTCAATGGGTTGGATGATTACCGTAATGGCTAGCACCAAGGCAAGGTTGGCTATGTTTGACCCAACAACATTGCCTAAAGCAATACTGGAAAACCCCTCTAAAGCCGATTGTACACTAACGATTAACTCTGGAGCAGAAGTAGCAAAAGAAACTACAGTCATCCCAATGACTGCTTTGGGAATAGACAAACGTAACGAAAGTGCCACTGCAGATTCCAATAACCAATCACCGCCTTTGATCAGCAGCAATAAACCTACAAGTAATGCCAGTACAGCCATGTAAAAATTTTAACGAATATACAGCTATCTCTTCTTTCATAAAATAATTTCACAAGCAAAAGTGCGCTAATTATTGATAAAAAAAGAAGTGTTGTTTTTTAAAAAAAGAGTATATTTGCACCCATCAAAAGGCCTCGTAGCATAACTGAATAGTGCACTTGATTACGGCTCAAGAGGTTGCAGGTTTGAATCCTGCCGAGGTCACTGAAAAACAAAGGGATTGCAGCAATGTAGTCCCTTTTTTGTTTCTTCACTTGCACAC
>WTJB01000285.1:348-2327 GCA_011526335.1 Candidatus Arcticimaribacter sp. | reverse complement strand
CTCCCGACCTCCGGGTTATGAATCCGACGCTCTAACCGGCTGAGCTACCTCGCCATCTGGATGGGTGCAAATATAAAAAAAAGAGAAATATTCAGCTTGTTTTTTTTCATTAAAAAAGAATTAAAAGCAGTGGAATCTCAACATTTTTTCAATATATTGTCCGCCAAACTATTCTAAATATGTCTGCCAAAATACCCTTTTCTATTGAGTTCGATTTTCATGCATCACCACAATTGCTCTTCCAATATTTGTCTACCCCTTCGGGTTTATCGGAATGGTTTGCTGACAATGTGAATTCGCGTGGTGAGGACTTTACATTTATTTGGGATGACAGCGAAGAATACGCCAAATTACTGACAAAAAAAGCCAATGAAAAAGTTCGTTTTCGTTGGATGAACGATGAAGAAGACCAAGATGATTATCATTTTGAATTCAAAATACAAGTGGACGAAATAACAAAAGATGTGTCTTTGATTATTTCAGATTTTGCCGATGAAGACGAGTTGGATGAAGCTAAAATGCTATGGGAAAACTTGGTCGGAAGTTTAAAACAAGTTTTAGGCGCAGTCTAGCTCATGATTTGTTGTAACGGTTCTTTTATTGGAGGATTAAATGAAGCTTCCTCTGATTTTTTACAAGCTATTAGCGCACAAAACCAAATCACCGAAAAATTCCGTGTAGAACACGGGAGAATTATTTTTTGGGAAGCGCATTATTTCCGGCTGATGGCCGCTATGCGTATTTTACGTATGGATATTCCCATGAGTTTTACACCAGAACAACTCGAGACATGGATACTAGAGGTTGCAGAGGGGACAAGTGGATTATTTCAAATAAGCGTTTTTGGCGCGCATGCCGTAACCAAAGAAGTGCCACAGCCATCTACTTATTTTTGTATACAAGCCGTAGACGGGGCTGTTGCTTTTTCGCATCATGTGGTAACACAACCCTTTGAGCTGTATAAAGATCATTATCTGCTGTCGGGTTTGTTGAGCCAAATTGAAAGCACCAATGCGCAGCTCAGGAATACCGCCTGGGTGTATATGCACGAAAATGACTATGCTGATGGCCTTTTCTTAAATGAAAAAAAGCACTTGGTCGAAAGTCTTAAGGGAAGCTTGTTTTTAATTCAAGGCAATACCCTAGTTACCCCAAGCTTAGCTACTGGCGCAAGAGCCAACGTTTATAGAAGCAAGAGCATTGAACTCTTAAAGAAAAAGCAGGGCTGGACGATGGAGGAGCGCGAGATTACTCCTTTTGAACTGCAGAAAATGGAAGAATGCTTTGTCATCGACCCGCATTACGGTATAGTGTCGTATACACACTACCGAAAAAAGACCTATGCTACCGAAAAAACCGAAACTTTAGTCAAAGGCTTTATGGCCCACTATCGTTTGGGTTAATTGTAATTTGGATTGTCGGGAGAATTGGCCCATACTTGATATTCTCCGCCCAAACTGTATAAAATTTTTGGCCATATCGCATGGGAATCCATAGCTAAGATATTTTCTTCCGGAAGGGAAACGACCAACCACGATTCGGTATTCATTTCTTCCTCCAATTGATCTTTTGCCCAGCCGGAATAGCCCATAAAAAACCGAATATTTTCGGGATGCAACTGCTGGGTTTGGATTTTGCTAACGACATCTTCAAAATCTCCCCCCCAGTACCAGTGATCGTCTATGGAGATGCTATTTTGAATATGATCTCCTTGATTGTGGATATAAAAAAGATTGTCGGGGTCAACCGGCCCCCCGTAAAAAACGGGAAACGAACGATCAATTTCGGGCAATAAGGTGTTTAACGTAATGTCTAGGGGTTTATTTAAGATAAATCCTAGTGTACTTTCTGAATTTTTTTGGGCTAAAAGCACTACAGCCCTATGAAATGACGGATCTCCTAAAATAGAGGGTTTTGCAACGAGTAATTGGCCTTGAAGATCGGATTTAGACATGAGAAGAAGAACTAAAGTTTATGGA
>WTJB01000285.1:0-338 GCA_011526335.1 Candidatus Arcticimaribacter sp. | reverse complement strand
TCAACAGCAAATATTAGTTTACTGAATCAGATAATTCTGCACCTGCCTTAAACTTCACAACGTTTTTTGCAGCAATTTTGATGGTCTCACCTGTACGAGGGTTTCTTCCTTCTCTTGCAGCTCTTTTAGATACTGACCAAGATCCAAATCCTACTAGTGATACACGTCCGCCACCTTTTAAAGTGCTACCAACGTTTCCTAAAAATGATTCTAATGCTTTTTTAGCAGCAGCTTTTGATACACCAGCATCAGCTGCCATTGCATCGATTAATTCAGTTTTGTTCATAACGATTAGATTTAAATTAAATGTTTATTCACTCTCACAAATATATACGGTT
>WTJB01000069.1 GCA_011526335.1 Candidatus Arcticimaribacter sp. | reverse complement strand
GTAATTTCTCTTATGGGGGCGATGCCAAAGTTGCTATTGGGGACGGAATGAATCTTGACCTTACCTTTAATCCCGATTTTTCGCAAGTAGAGGTAGATGACCAAATCATCAATACATCAAGATTTGAAATTCGACTCCCGGAAAAACGCCAATTTTTTATTCAAAACAGTGACTTGTTTACCGATTTTGGGGATCAACGCGAAGCGCAACCTTTCTTTTCAAGAAGAATAGGTGTGGCCAAAGATTTAGACGATAACACCATAGAGAATAAAATCATCGCCGGGGCTCGACTCAGTGGAAAAATCAACAATAACTTGCGTCTAGGCTTTCTGAATATGCAGACCCAAGAAGACGCTGCCAACGAGATCGCTGCCAACAACAATACCGTCTTTACCTTACAACAAAAAGTATTTAGCCGTTCTAATGTTGGGTTTATATTCGTCAATAGACAACAAACCGGAAATCCTGGCTTTGATTCTGGTCAGGAAGAATATAACCGTGTTGTGGGAGTCGACTACAACCTTGCTTCCAAAAACAATAAGTGGACGGGGCGTACCTTTTTTCATCAAGCCATAAAGCCAACCGATAACGACAATGCGTATGCTACTGGCTTGCGTCTTCAATACAATTCAAAAAATCAAAGTGTGGTATACTCGGGTACCCGTATCGGAGAAAATTATCAGTCAGATTTAGGGTTTATTCGACGTACAGGCATATTGAAAAACTACTTTAACTACGAACAACGTTTTTGGCTCAATTCCAAAACACTCCGCTCGATTCAATTGGGACAGGCGTTTTTTTATGTAGGCTTACCCAGAGAAAATTGGCGGACCAATGACCGGGGTTACTTTACTCAGCTAGAGGTTTCTTTTTTGAATCAAGCACAATTTAATTTAGAATACAAACAAAACTACACCTACCTGACTTCGGATTTTAATCCGACAGGAAAAGACGATGCGGTTGAACTTCAGGAAGGAAACGGTTATCGCTACAATGAGGTCGAAATTTCGTATAGATCGAACAGAAGAGAACTGCTGTACTACAGAGTTCAAGCCAATTTGGGGCAGTTTTTTAATGGTACCCGGCAGGCGGTAAACGGAGAGGTCAGTTATCGAATTCAACCCTATTTTACGGCGAGTGTACGGTTGAATTATCAAAACCTTCGTTTCCCTGCTCCGTTCACTTCTGGAGAGCTGTGGTTAATTTCTCCAAAGTTTGACCTTACCTTTAGCAAAAAAGTCTTTTGGAGCAATTTTGTGCAATACAGCACACAGTCCGAAAACTTCGGTATCAACTCTCGATTGCAGTGGCGTTTCAGTCCTTTGTCTGATTTTTACCTCGTTTATAATGATAATTACTTCGCAACCCATACTTTTGCACCTAAGATGCGTAGCCTTACCTTCAAGCTTACGTATTGGTTGAATATTTAATTTTATTGTATGAAGTATTTTTTCTACCTCCCCCTCATCGCTTTTTTTATCGCTTGTGGTACCCCAAGCCCAAATACCAATATGACCGTAAGCGGATCTGTAAAAGGGCTGAGAAAAGGAACCCTATATTTACAGCAACTGCAAGACACTAGCTTGGTAAGTGTAGATTCTTTTGCCATAAAAGGAGAAGAAAACTTTGTTTTGGGTGCCGACATTGACAGTGAAGAAATTTATTTTCTAAGCCTTAAAAAAGGAGCTTCTGATAGCCTAATGACACAATTGCCTTTTTTTGCTGAAAAAGGAGACATAACCATTGAGACCCAATTAAAAACATTTACCAGTAGCGCAGAAATTTCTGGCTCAGAAAATCAGGTTTTATGGGAAGAATACCAAGACATGATTCGTCAATTCAACACCAAAAGTCTTGAACTATTAGAGAGCTATGTAAAAAATGAGGACAGTTTGGAATTGGCTGAAAAAGAAGCCAAATTCGAAGCAGAGTCCAACCAACTCCTAAAGCGAAAATATCTCTTTGCGCTTAATTTTGCCAATAACCACAAAGACAAAGTTATCGCGCCTTACATTGGTAGATATGAGATCGCACAAGCCAATCCAAAACTTTTGGATACCTTGTATGCCAATCTAAGCGATGAAGTAAAAACCTCTACTTACGGGAAGGCTCTGAATACTTTTTTGCAGGAAAGTAAATCAGCGTCAGAAACAGCTTCGGAAAACTAAAATCCGCTAAGCCAGTTTGGACAAACGCGTAGAAATGCCGTTGGCTTTTTCTACCAATTCTGTATGTATTTGTTTAAAATGCGCTTTTGCTGGCTTATCGCCATTGGCTCTAATCTTGGCGATTAACTCATCAAAAAGTTGAATGGATTCATCAATTAGCG
>WTJB01000168.1:7783-8679 GCA_011526335.1 Candidatus Arcticimaribacter sp. | reverse complement strand
ATTGAGGCCTTGCCTGAGGGCTACCAAACCCAGGTAGGAGATCAAGGCGGAAAACTTTCTGGAGGACAAAAACAACGTTTATCAATAGCAAGGGCGGTATTGAAAAATCCTTCGATTTTGGTTCTGGATGAGGCAACCTCAGCCCTAGATACGGCCTCGGAACGCTTGGTACAAGAAGCGCTAGAAAATTTGATGAAAAACAGAACTTCCTTGGTTATTGCGCATCGACTTTCTACCATTCAAAAAGCAGATCAGATTGTTGTTATGGAACAAGGAAAAATCATAGAACAAGGATCGCATCAAGAGTTGATGAAACGCAAAAAGCATTATTATAAATTGGTTGAAATGCAAATGCTTTAAAGCTAGACATTAAACCTTCTACTCTTAATTGAGTCTTAGTATAGAAATGGATGTATTGGATAAAGATCGTGCTTTGGTGGAACAACTGCTAAACCCAGATACAACGGCCATGGGGTTCAATGCTCTGGTAAAGACCTATAGCGAGCCGCTTTACTGGCATATCCGTAAAATAGTCTATGATCACGAAGATGCAGACGATGTGCTGCAAAACACTTTAGAAAAAGTATTTAAGAATTTAAAATCATTTCGTGGAGATAGCAAGCTGTATACATGGTTATACCGTATCGCTACCAATGAGGCTCTAAACTTTATCGAGAAAAAAAGAAAGTACTTAGGTTTAAACATTAGCGACTATCAAATGTCAAAAGTAGAGCAACTAGAAAGTGATGTCTATTTTGACGGGAGTGCCATCGAAATTGCTTTGCAAAAAGCCATTGCCAAATTACCGGAAAAACAAAAATTAGTCTTTAATATGAAATATTTTGATGACATGAAATATGAAGATATTTCCGCTATATTAGGGACAAGCGTAGGAG
>WTJB01000168.1:0-7773 GCA_011526335.1 Candidatus Arcticimaribacter sp. | reverse complement strand
TCATGCTGTAAATAAAATTAAAAATGAACTCGAAATTTAAATCCTCTTTTCGGACCCCCGCAGGGTACTTTGATCGTGTTCAAGACCATTGGAAAATCCAACAGTTGGATCTTAAAAGCAATGGTGGGTTTAAAACACCTGAGGGCTATTTTGAAAAGCAAAAACACCTTCCTGAAAAAAAGAAATCAAAATACATTTCTACCTTTAACCACTGGTTATATGGTACCGCTGCTACGGTTATCTTTAGCTTGGTTTTTTTTCTTGAAAACAACAAAACCGTTTTTGCACTCGATAACAACACGGTAGAAGAAACCGTCTTGCTCAGTGAAGAGGAATGGGAAAACGAGCTGCTGTATCAGCTAGAACCTTCAAGCTTTTCTACCGAGGGAGAGTTGGTCCTTGAGGCTTCTATGGATTATTATTTTGAAGATGACCGTTTTGTAAACTTGATATATGAAGATTATGAGTAGAGCTATACGACTAAGCTTATTTTTAAGCCTTTTTGTTTGCGGCCTAGCTTGGGCACAAAAAGAGCGCATGAGCCACCAACGCCTAAGTGCGTTAAAAATGAACTTCATTGCCGAAAAAATTGATTGTACTGCAGAAAAAGAAGCTCAGTTTTGGTCGGTATATCAACAATACGAAACCGACTTGCACCAAGAATATTATCAAAAAATAAAAAAAGTAAGACGCGAATACCGTGAAAATCTAAAGGAGATGGACGAACAAAAAGCGGCAGAAGTTTTACAAGAACTGGAGAGTCTACGTCAGAGAAAAGAAGAAATTAGAGCCGTACTTGAATCCGAATTAAAACGTTTTCTTACGGCCAAACAACGCCTACAACTCTATTCAGCAGAATACAACTTCCACAGAAACATTATTAAAAAACGAAAGGGTCCCAAAGATGTTTCCCCACTAAAACCGCATTAAGTGTTACCTTACGGGAATGAAGTTGTACAGAAACCTGGCGGAAGTCATTGTCAAAATTTTAGCGGAAGTTTTAGAAGAAAACAAACGCTCGAGCAGAGTAATAGAGCGTGAAATCACAAAAAATAAACAATGGGGGTCGCGCGATCGAAAAACCATTCGCAAGGCCACCTACGACATTTTGCGCTGGAAAAACCAATATGAATTTTTAGGCGCTAGCCCCTCAAATTACTGGTCATATTTAAACATTTGGGTAGAAAAACAAAAATGGCAGCTTCCTGACTGGGAAGAATTTAAAGCACTCGACCTGCGTTATTTCCCGCTAAATTTAACCGATTTAGAAAAAAACAGTTTACGCAATAGCATCCCCTTATGGTTAGAGGAAAGAGGAAGTCAACAATTAGGACATCTATGGGACAAAGAATGCGCTGCACTAAACACCCCTGCTTCGGTTATTTTACGTGCCAATAGAATTCTTATCGCTCCCCAAAAGCTTCAAAAGCTTCTTCAGGATGTTTACCGTATTGAAACAAAAAAACTTCCCTACCATTCTGATGCACTTGCTTTAAATGGCCCGTATAATCTTATGAATAACCCGCTTTTCAAAAAAGGGTATTTTGAATTTCAGGATGCAAATTCTCAGGCCATAGGTCCGTTTTGTGAAGTTGAACCGGGGATGAAAATTCTTGACGCTTGTGCCGGGGCTGGAGGGAAAACCCTTCATCTAGCCGCATTGATGAGAAATAAAGGGGAGATTGTTGCCCGTGACATCCATCAAGGAAAATTAACCGAACTAAAAAAGAGAGTCAAAAGAGCAAAGGCGAAAAATGTAAACCCCATCCTTTTGGATGAAAATGAACCGCAGGAAAACAAACCCTTATGGGCAGATCGGGTATTGATAGATGCGCCCTGTTCTGGAATAGGAACATTGAAACGAAATCCAGAATTAAAATGGAATCTAAAAGCGGAACAACTCGAGAAACTGATTCAAACCCAGCGGGAAATTCTTTTAAAAAATAGTACTGCTGTACGGCCAGGCGGGAAACTCATTTATGTTACCTGCTCTGTTTTACCGGAAGAAAATCGACAGCAAATCGATTGGTTTTTAGATCAATCGGTAGGAAAAGCATTTACCCTAGAAGCCGAAAAAGTTCTTTTTGCGCACCAAACAGGCTTTGATGGTTTTTATGCCGCTCGCTTGGTGCGTAAACTGTGAATAAAATGAGGAAAAACTCAAACAATTAAGGCCAATATCTGTTCCGTACCGCTTATAAATAGTGTAACTTTGTGCTATTAATTTTTAGGGCTTTATGCTACATTTTTTCGGTCACGCCACTTCCCACATTATTGCAGTTCAAGCAGCGAATGCATTCGATAAAAACACCATTGAAAAACTAAACTGGCTTTTTGGTCATGCCCCTTATTTGGGACAAGATTCTATTTCAGGTAACTTCTATGGACCGCGGGCTTCCATGCTAACCCCCTGGAGTACCAATGCCGTAGAAATCACCCAAAATATGGGCATTGAGGGCATTACGCGGATAGAGCGTTTTGACGCTGCACAAGAGGTAAGCCAACCCGACCCGATGTTGGTCATTCCCTACACAGAATTGAATCAAGATCTTTACAATGTAGATGTAGTCCCCGAAAAAGTCCTCCCCATTGAAGACATCGCGGCATACAACCTTCAGGAAGGCCTAGCCTTAAGCACAGAAGAGGTTGCTTACCTAGAAAATTTAGCAAAACAACTGCAACGTCCGTTGACGGACTCAGAGGTTTTTGGGTTTTCACAGGTAAATTCAGAACATTGTCGTCACAAGATATTCAACGGTCAATTTCACATAGACGGTGAAGAAAAAGACCAAAGTCTTTTTCAAATGATCAAAGCGACCTCAAAGGCACATCCAAATCATATTGTTTCTGCCTATAAAGACAATGTTGCTTTTATTTCAGGCCCCGAGATTGAACAATTTGCACCTGAAAAAGGAGATCAACCCAGTCCTTATGTCAAAAATAAAATCGAAAGTGTCATCTCCTTAAAAGCCGAGACACACAACTTCCCTACAACTGTTGAACCATTTAATGGCGCAGCGACCGGATCGGGAGGAGAAATACGCGATCGTTTGGCGGGAGGAAAAGGATCTTTACCGCTAGCAGGAACGGCTGTTTACATGACCCCCTATGCGAGAGTAAAAGACAACAAGGCTTGGGAAAACGCCTTTCCGAAACGAAACTGGTTGTACCAAACACCTTTAGACATTTTGATCAAAGCCTCCAACGGGGCCTCTGATTTTGGGAATAAATTTGGACAACCCCTAATTGCGGGCTCTGTCTTAACCTTTGAACATCAAGAAGATCATCATCGTTTAGGGTTCGATAAAGTAATTATGCTGGCCGGTGGTATTGGTTTTGGAAAAGCTGAACAAGCCCAAAAAGCAACCCCCAGAAAGGGAGATCGCATCATTATTTTAGGAGGAGATAATTATAGAATTGGTATGGGCGGGGCTGCTGTTTCGTCTGCAGATACAGGAGCATTTGGCAGCACTATAGAGCTCAATGCCGTACAACGATCCAACCCAGAAATGCAAAAAAGAGTAGCCAATGCGATAAGAGCATTGGTAGAAAGTGCAGAAAACCCCATCATATCGATACACGATCACGGCGCTGGAGGACACCTCAACTGTTTATCTGAATTGGTTGAAGATACAGGAGGAAATATCGAAATTGACAAACTCCCCCTAGGAGACCCCACCCTTTCTGCCAAAGAAATCATCGGGAATGAATCGCAGGAACGCATGGGACTTATTTTGTCCGCCAAAGACGCAAATACCCTAGAGAGAATAGCAGCAAGAGAACGGGCTCCATTTTATGATGTTGGGGAAGTAACCGAAGACCATTGCTTCCGTTTTCATTCGGAATCAAGAGCAGAAACGCCTATTGATTTAGAATTGTCAGCCCTTTTTGGAAGTTCTCCAAAAACCATTATGAACGATACAACGGTAGAAGCAAATTTTTCTGCCTTAGCGTACAATACCGCTCAGTTTGAATCCTATTTAAAAGACCTGCTTCAACTGGAAGCAGTTGCAGCGAAAGATTGGCTTACAAATAAAGTAGATCGTTGCGTAAGCGGGCGTGTAGCACAACAACAATGTGTAGGTCCTTTACAACTGCCTTTGAGTAATTGTGGTGTTATGGCCATGGACTATACGGGCACCAAAGGAATTGCTACTTCTCTAGGGCACAGCCCTTTAACAGGACTGATTGATCCTAAGGCTGGGGCTATAAATTCCATAGCAGAAGCGCTGACCAATATTGTTTTTGCACCTTTAGAAGATGAACTGGGTGCCGTTTCCCTTTCTGCCAATTGGATGTGGCCCTGCAATAACCCAGGAGAAGATGCAAAGCTTTACGCAGCTGTAAAAGCATGTTCAGACTTTGCCATTGCCTTAGGCATCAATATTCCTACTGGGAAAGACTCGCTTTCTATGAAGCAAAAATATCCGGAAGGGGATGTATTGGCTCCCGGTACCGTTATCATTTCTGCTGCTGGTCAATGCAGTGATGTTACCCAAGTGGTAACCCCAGTACTGCAACCTAAGGGTGGAGACCTATACTATATCGATTTCAGTAAAAGCAGCCCGCACCTTGGCGGATCATCTTTTGCACAAATCCTTAACGGAATCGGGAAAAACGCTCCAACAGTTACAGATGCAGATTACTTTAAAAAAGCTTTTAATACCACACAGAAAGCCATTAAACAGGGTATAGTATCCGCAGGTCATGATGTGGGTTCAGGTGGGCTGATTACCACTTTACTTGAACTTTGTTTTGCCTCCCCTGGTTTGGGTCTTGATCTTGATACAGAAAAACTCAATACAGATGCTTTCGCAACATTATTTTCTGAACGTTGCGGAATCGTATTGCAGTCAACAACAGACCTTTGCCACTATTTTGAAGCCGAAGGCATTCACGTTATTTCTCTAGGAAAAATCACCTCCAATGAAAAGCTTTCCCTAGAGATAGGAACAGAAGAAACAGTCCTTGATATTCCAGAACTGCGCAAACTTTGGTTCTCTACTTCAAGTGCATTAGATGCCGAACAAACCCACAAAGAACAAGCAGTGGTTCGTCAAGATAATATCCTATCACAACCTTTGTCTTATGTTTTCCCTAAAAATTTTGATGGCAAAATTCCATCACAAAACGGAGAGAAAATAAAGGCCGCCATCATCCGTGAAAAAGGAAGCAACTCAGAAAGAGAAATGGCCTATGTAATGGATATGGCAGGCTTTGAGGTAAGGGATGTTCACATGACCGATTTAATTTCGGGAAGAGAAACCCTAGAGGACGTTCAGTTTATAGCGGCCGTGGGTGGATTTTCAAACTCAGATGTATTAGGATCAGCCAAAGGCTGGGCGGGTGCATTTAAATACAATGAAAAGGCTAAAAGAGCATTGGATAATTTCTTTGCCCGACCCGACACCCTCTCCTTAGGGGTTTGTAATGGCTGTCAGCTTTTTGTCAGTTTAGGTGTTTTGACTCCCGAAGATGAAAAACAACCCTATATGGATCATAACGATTCCGGCAAATTTGAGTGTATTTTTTCAAGCGTAACCCTTCAAGAAAGTAGCGCCATCATGCTTAAAAATCTGGCTGGTAGTCAATTGGGCATCTGGTCTGCCCACGGGGAAGGAAAATTTGTTTTCCCCTATGATGAAAGTCACTACCAAATTCCGGCAAAATATAGCTACGAAGGCTTCCCAAGCAATCCCAACGGTTCGGATTACAATGCCGCAATGCTAGCCAGTCAAGACGGTAGACACCTTGTGATGATGCCGCATTTAGAGCGCTCTACTTTCCCTTGGAATTGGGGGCATTATCCCTCCGATCGCTCGGATGAAGTAAGCCCTTGGTTTATGGCGTTTCAAAATGCATTCAACTGGTTAGCGGATAAAAAATAAGGAATCCTCACTTTTTTCATTATATTTAGTAGCCAATATTAAATGAGTACTAAACTATTATGGAAATCACACGATTATTTGACTTTCTAGCACAACAGCTAGAAACACCGCTTGACAAATGTCTGAATACAAAATACAACGGAAAATGGGTGGCTACTTCTACCCAAGAATTTTACGATAAAGTACAACAAGCATCGCGTAAGCTGATGCAAATGGGTGTAAAACACGGAGCTAAAATTGCCTTGATTTCTACCAATAACCGCACCGAGTGGTGTATTATGGATCAAGCCGTGTTACAACTGGGAGCTACTACTGTTCCTATCTACCCTACCATTACCGGTCCTGAGTATGAATACGTTTTAAAACACTCTGAAAGTAAATATTGTTTTATTTCTGATGCTGGAATTTTCGAAAAACTAAAAGCAGTAGAAAAAAATACTATGCTTGAAGGCATATACTCATTTGAAGATATCGAAGGTTGTGCTTCATGGAATGTCCTCTTCGAAGATGACGATGCTAGTCTTCAAGAAAAAGTTGAAGAAGTAAAAGCTGCTGTTAAGCCAGAGGATTTGGCCACCATTATCTATACTTCTGGGACAACAGGTCTCCCAAAAGGGGTAATGCTAAGTCATGATAATGTAGTGTCTAACGTATTATCTGCCTCAAAAAAACTACCATTAACAGAAAATAAAAATGTGGCCTTAAGCTTCTTGCCCGTATGTCACATTTTTGAACGGGTTATCCTTTATGTATATTACTACAATCGTATCGAAATTCACTTTGCTGAATCTTTAGAAACCATCTCGGATAACCTCAATGAAGTACATCCGTATTTTATGACGGCTGTACCGCGCTTATTAGAAAAAGTATATGATAAAATTTATGCCCGTGGAGCAGAGCTAGATGGCATTAAGCAAAAACTCTTCTATTGGGCCGTTGATCTTGGACTAAAATATGAACCCTATGGGAAAAATGGGTTTTGGTATGAGTTTAAACTTGGAATTGCGCGTAAGCTGATTTTCTCTAAATGGAAAGAAGCGTTAGGGGGAAATCTTGAGTTAATCAGTTCAGGTAGTGCCGCTTTACAACCGAGGTTAGCACGTGTCTTTTCTGCTGCAGGAATGACAATAGCTGAAGGCTATGGAATGACAGAGTCTTCTCCTGTAATTACTGTTTCGGAAGAAGCCAATAATGGAATACGCTTCGGAACCGTAGGTAAACCCATTGATGGAGTGGAAGTAAAAATTGCGGAAGACGGAGAAATCTTGTGCAAGGGCCCCAATGTGATGCAAGGGTATTATAAGGACCCAGAAAAAACAGCAGAAACAATTGTCGATGGCTATTTACATACGGGCGATATCGGAGAGTTTGATGCGGATGGATTCTTGCGCATTACAGACAGAAAGAAAGAACTCTTTAAAACCTCTGGTGGAAAGTACATTGCGCCTCAGCCACTTGAAAATCAAATGAAGCAGTCATTATTTATCGAACAAATAATGGTCATTGGTGAAGGGCAGAAAATGCCTGCAGCACTTATACAACCGGCATTTGACTATGTTGAAACCTGGGCAAAGGACAACAATATTGAGGTAGGAAACGATATGGAAAGTATCTGTCAAAACCAAAATCTTATTGACGCTATAGCTGCTGACATCAATACGCACAACCAAAACTTTGGGAAATGGGAACAAATCAAAAAATTTGAATTGACCCCCAATGCGTGGAGCATAGATGAGGGGCACCTCACCCCCACCATGAAGGTAAAACGTAAGATTGTCAAAGAAAAATACAAACACCTGATCGACAAGATTTACGCTTAAATAGACAATCCCCGCTTGATGCGGGGATTTTTTTTTAAATATACTATGCTTGCATAATATATTTT
>WTJB01000218.1 GCA_011526335.1 Candidatus Arcticimaribacter sp. | reverse complement strand
CCTTTATACATTTAATTCTACCACCACAGGGCAATGATCGGAATGATGTGCCTCGGGTAGGATATAAGCACGTTCTATATTTTTTTCTAAGGGGGTACTCACAAGATTGTAGTCAATTCGCCAACCCTTATTATTGGCACGTGCATTGGCACGGTAACTCCACCAACTGTAATGATGAGGATCTGGGTTTAGGTAACGAAAAGAATCGATAAACCCGCTTTTTAAAAACTTGTCTAGCCAAGCTCTTTCTTCGGGTAAAAATCCAGAAACATTTTTATTGCGCACCGGGTCGTGGATGTCAATGGCTTGATGACATATGTTGTAATCTCCGCAAATGACTAAGTTGGGGAAATCTTCTTTTAATTTTGTTATGTATTGCAAAAAGTCATCCATAAAACGGAACTTGTGTTCCAAGCGTGCGGTATTGGTCCCGGATGGGAGATACAAACTGATCACAGAGCAGCTGTCAAAATCCAATCGAATCACTCTTCCCTCAAAATCCATGTGTTCTATTCCAGTTCCATACGTAACGGCTTTGGGTTCTTGTTTGGACAAAATAGCGACCCCACTGTATCCCTTTTTTTGAGCCGAAAACCAATAGTGTTTGTATCCCAAGTCTTCAAAAAGATGCATATCTACTTGCTCTTCTAGGGCTTTGGTCTCTTGAAGACAAACCACATCAGGAGCGGCGGAGGCCAGCCAAGGGATAAAATCTTTCTTTAAGGCTGCCCGTATGCCGTTAACGTTGTAGGAGATAATTTTCATTGACACTAAATTTAGGAATAACTTTTGTATCTTACTAGCTGATATACCCAAGAATCAATTAAAATATCACAGATGAAAAATCCTACCCCCTTTTATTTTTTACTGATTGCATTGCTCTTGTTTTCATCTCACCAAGCAAACGCACAAGCCGAACAAGACAGCATCCCTTCTTATACCAAAGAATGGAATTTAAACGCTTTTAATCTTTTAATCTTTCAAGCCCTTGATGTAAGTTTTGAAAAGTATATAGATGATGAAAGCAGCTACGGGTTTTCGGCTTTAGTAAGTTTAGGAGGAGAAAATCGTTTCGACGAATCTGCGCCTTTTTATTATGAAACAGTGTCACTTTCTCCCTATTACCGTATTTATTTTGGTAGAGGGGCTAATGTTGGTTTCTATATAGAGGCCTTTGGGAGTCTTTCTTTTGGAAAGCATGACAACTATGATTACGATTATGGCCCATTAGACGATTATACATACGACTATCGTTATAATGACTATTATCGTTCCTTTACCGAATTTGGTTTGGGTTTTGCCGTTGGAGGAAAATTCATCACTAAAAAGAAGTACACCCTCAGTGTTTTTGGCGGCGCGGCACGAAACTTTATCGGTGAAGATGGTCCCGGAGCTATGCCCCGTGTTGGGATTACAATCGGCCGACGCTTTTAAAGATTCTTAAGCCAATTTTTAGGATTTAACTTTTCATCTAACAAAGCCGGTAGATCTGCAAGCGCAATTCTTTCTTGCGCCATACTATCGCGGTCCCGTAAGGTAACGGTCTGGTCTTCTAAGGATTGATGATCCACCGTAATACAATAGGGTGTCCCTAGCGCATCTTGTCTTCTATATCGTCTTCCTACAGCGTCCTTTTCGTCATATACTACGGTATGATCCCACTTTAGGTCTTCAAGAATAGACTTGGCCAATTCGGGTAAGCCATCCTTTTTTACAAGGGGTAAGACCGCAATTTTGGTTGGCGCCAAGAGTGCCGGTAACTTCAGTACCGTTCTGCTGCTTCCGTCTTCTAGTGTTTCTTCGCGTAAGGCCCAAGAAAATACAGCCAAGAACATACGGTCTAGTCCAATAGAAGTTTCTACTACATAAGGAACGTAATTTTCATTTCGCTCTGGATCAAAATACTGTAGTTTTTTTCCAGAATATTTTTCGTGACTTCCTAAATCAAAATCTGTACGCGAATGTATGCCTTCTAGTTCTTTAAAGCCAAAAGGAAATTTAAACTCTATATCGGCTGCAGCATCGGCATAATGCGCTAATTTTTCATGATCGTGAAAACGATAGTTGTCTTCTCCCATTCCCAATGAAAGGTGCCATTTTAATCGGGATTCTTTCCATTTCTCATACCACTCCTTTTGCGTGCCTGGGGGGACAAAGAATTGCATTTCCATTTGTTCGAACTCACGCATACGGAAAATAAACTGTCGAGCAACAATTTCATTTCTAAAGGCTTTTCCGGTCTGAGCAATCCCAAAAGGAACTTTCATTCGGCTGGTTTTTTGCACATTCAGGAAGTTGACAAATATCCCTTGTGCTGTTTCTGGACGTAAATACAAGTCCATTGCAGATTCTGCAGAAGCGCCTAATTTGGTGCCGAACATGAGGTTAAATTGTTTTACCTCCGTCCAATTGCGCGAACCAGACTCAGGACAGGCAATGTCCAATTCTTCAATTAGCGCTTTTACATCGGCCAAATCTTCTTTTTCCAAAGATTTCCCCAGTCGCTTTAGAATAGCATCGATTTTTTCTTGGTACCCCAAAACGCGTGGGTTGGTAGAAAGAAATTGGGCTTTATCAAACGTATCGCCAAAACGTTTGGCGGCTTTTTTTACTTCTTTTTCAATTTTAGTTTCAATTTTGGCACAGTATTCTTCTACCAAAACATCCGCACGGTAACGTTTTTTTGAATCTTTGTTATCAATCAAAGGATCGTTAAACGCATCTACATGACCTGAGGCCTTCCAAGTGGTGGGATGCATAAATATCGCCGCATCTATCCCCACTATATTGTGGTGCAACTGAACCATAGATTTCCACCAATAGTCTCGTATGTTTTTTTTAAGGGCAACTCCGTTTTGTGCATAGTCGTAAACGGCACTTAGACCGTCATAAATTTCACTGGACGGAAATACAAATCCGTACTCTTTGGCGTGCGAAATAATTTTCTTGAAATCTGTCATGGCACAAAAATAATCCTTTTTCGTATTTTAAGAGACCCTAAACTTATTTTCCATGAAAAAGCTTTTACAAGAGACCTTACTTCCGCTGTATGATTTGTTTTTTCCAAAGCTTTGCCCAGGATGTAAGCAAAAAGTATTAAACACAAATAAACTCCTTTGTTGGTCTTGCTTGCTCACACTTCCTGAGACGCATTTTGATCCAAAAGACAATCTGCTTTTTAAAAAATTTCCAAAAACGCTTCCTCTACACAGCCTTTTTGCGCTCTTTATTTTTTACCCCAAAGGCATCGTAGAAAATTTACTTTATACGATAAAATATGAACAGCATCCCGAACTAGGTTCTTTTTTAGGTCAACAGTTGGGGCATTATATTCAAGCTTTTTTTTCTGATATAAAAGGGGTAATCCCAGTTCCTTTACACCCAAAAAGAGAACGCCTAAGAGGCTATAACCAAGCAGAAAAAATTGCAGAGGGGATGGCTGAAATTTTAGGGTGTAAGGTGTACAATGCATTGATTCGAAACAAAAATACGCCACAACTTGCCCACACAAAAAAAGACAGAGACGAAATCCTGATAGGTGCTTTTTCTTTGTCCCCAACAGAAAAACTCCCCAAGGGGCATTATTTTTTGATCGACGATATATTGACCACAGGAGCCACGCTAAAGGCCTGCGCAAAGGTTCTTCTTAAAGAAGAAAAAATCTGCTTGAGTATGGCTACATTAGCCTATAGGGTTTAAGATTTTATGCGTTAATTTGCATCCAAGAGTTGAATGATGCGTAACAAAATTTTTATCGCTTTGTGTATTGTTTTGGCCACTGCACTTTCTCGCTGCGCCAAAAGAGGTTCTCCTACCGGTGGACCCAAAGACTCTATCCCTCCTGTATTGCTTAAAGCCAACCCTCCGCTTCAGACCGTAAATTTTGATGCCGAGCGTGTTGTAATGCAATTTGATGAATATGTACAGCTCAACGATATAACAACCCAATTGATCGTTTCTCCCCCAATGGACCCCAATGCGTACAAAATAATTCCTGAAGGAGGTATCGTCAGTAAAAAAGTGGAGATTCGTTTTTTAGAAGCCCCCCGTCCCAACGCAACCTATACCTTTAACTTTGGTTCTGCAATTGAAGATTATAACGAAAAAAATCCCCTCTCTTTTTTTAGTTATTCTTTTTCTACCGGAGATTATATAGACTCCTTATCCCTGAGTGGGTTGGTTAAAGACGCATTCGCCCTTAAAGCAGATACTGGAATATCGATACAACTCTACCCTATAGATTCTACCTACCGCGACTCTACAATTTTTTTAGATCGACCCTTATACGTGGGGAATACCTTAGACAGTACTTATTTTAATCTTCAAAACTTAGCTCCAGGGAAATATGAAATGATCGCCATAAAAGATGTAGCCAAAAACTATGTCTTTGATCAAGGAATTGATAAAATTGGTTTTTTTGACACCCCCATAGAGTTGCCAAAAGATTCTCTTTTGTTTCCAAAGCTCTTTAATGAAATTCCCAATTTTCAATGGGCAAGACCGCGATCAGTAAACGATCATCATATTGTATTTGGATATTATGGCCTTTTGGAGGAAAGAAAAATTGAACTGGTCAGTGCTGTCCCCGATGATTTTGAATCTTTAATTATAAAAGATAAAGAAAAAGACAGCCTGCACTACTGGCATACGCCTTTGCCCGAAGATATTGATTCGCTCGTTTTCCGTCTTTATGATCGAGATACTGTACGCCAAAGTGTTGTAAAGTTTTATCGTCCTGAACCCGACTCTTTAATGATAACGCCCGTACAAACAGGGGTGTTAAATTTTATAGATACACTTCAATTTTCTTCGAGTCTTCCTTTACGCAAGATCGATGAAAACTACATTCAGCTTTATGATATCGATACTTTAGCGGTGCCCTTTACAAGTTCAATCTCAGAAGATAAAAACCAGATCAATTTCCATTTTGAAAAAGTCCCCAAAGACAAATACCGTATACAAATATTACCCAACGCGATAACCGACTTCTGGGGAGCAACAAATGATACTATTCAGATGACAATCCGCACCCTTGCTGTGGAATCTTATGGAACGGTGTTTCTGAAAATAGACCCCGGTACAGAAGACCCATCTTATTTTTATGAAATCTTGGATAAGAATAATGTAGTGGTTAGAAAAGGGATCAAAAATGAACAGAATAGCTATCAGATTCCTTTTTTAGGTCCAGGTGAATATCAAGTTCGTATCGTTTTGGATGCCAATGAAAATGGCCAATGGGACACCGGAAATTATTTAGAAAAAAGACAACCCGAAGAAGTCTTATACCTCGACGAGCCCTTTGAACTCAGGGCCAATTGGGATCAAAATGTGACCATTACGCTAGAAAAGTAAAATGATCTCTATCGGCTAGGAAGGGTAATTTCTTTCGAACCGTTTCTAGTTTTTCTTTGGATAGCGTTGATATACAATAGCCTTCCTCCTTGGGTTTTGTTTGTGCCAAAGCTTCTCCCATATAGTTGTAAATTGCCGTGTGACCCGGATATTCCAATCCACTGCCATCCGTCCCAACCCGATTGATTCCCATACAGTAGCTCATATTTTCTATTGCTCTTGCTTGCAATAGCGTATCCCAAGAATGAATACGGGTATGGGGCCAATTGGCGGTATAAATCAATACATCGTAATCAGACGTATTTCTAGACCAAACAGGAAAACGCAAATCATAACAAACACGTAAACAAATCTTCCAGCCCTTATAAACAATCCTCCCCTCATTTTCTCCCGAAGCATAGGCTTTATCTTCCCCTGCTAGGGTAAAGGTGTGCCGTTTATCGTAATACTGAATTTCCCCAGAAGGGCTAATAAATAAAAAGCGATTAAAAAATTTATCGCCCTCTTTGATAATCACACTTCCCCCAATAGCCGCTTGTTTTTTTTTGGCCCAAAAACGAAGCCATTTAACCGTTTCTCCCTCCAGGGTTTCGGCCCATTTTTCTGCAGCCATAGTAAAGCCTGTAGTAAACATTTCGGGCAATATAATGAGGTCTGCTTCATCGGGTATTCCCTTGATATGCCCCTCTAAATGAGCGTAATTTTTTTGAGGATCCTCCCAAAAAAGTTTGGTTTGTATTGCCGCTACGGTCAAATTTGTTTCCATATCTTTAAATCAAAAAAATCGACATACTGCCATGAAGATACGCTTTTGTTCTTTATTTATTTTACTTGGTCTTTTTTTAACTCCCCAATACAGTTTTGGACAAATTTCCTATTTCCCTACGGCAAATGAATGGGAAACGAAAGCACCAAGTGCTTTAGGGGTAAATGAAACCCTATTAAATAGAGCCATTTCCTTTGCCAAAACCAATGAATATAAAGGAAGTAAAGATCTACGCATTGCCATCCTTGAGGGCTTTGCTAGAGAACCTTATCACAAAATACTAGGGCCTACAAAAAAACGTGGTGGCCCTGCAGGAATTATCTTAAAAGATGGTTATATCATTGCGCAATGGGGAGATGTTTTTCGCGTAGACATGACCTTTAGCGTAACCAAAAGTTACCTTTCTACTGTTGGCGGATTGGCCGTTGATAAAAATTTATTCGACCCAGAGGAATATGTGAAAAACTATGTGTGGGACGGAACTTTTGACGGAGAACACAACGGAAAAATTCAGTGGAAACACCTGTTTAATCAAACCTCAGATTGGTCTGGAACTTTATGGGGCGGACACGATTGGGCCGACCGTCCTCCAAAAAAGGGAGAACTGGATGATTGGAAAAATAGAACGTTAAATGCGCCGGGAACCTTTTTTGAATACAATGACGTTCGCGTCAATTTATTGGCCTATTCGCTACTTCATGTTTGGCGTAAACCCCTCCCTCAAATCCTAAAAGAGCACATCATGGACCCTATAGGAGCTAGCCCTACTTGGCGATGGTTTGGATACGAGAATTCTTGGACTGAAATCGATGGCAGTAAAGTGCAATCGGTTTCTGGAGGCGGGCACTCTGGCGGAGGGCTATTTATCAATACATTAGATCATGCGCGTTTTGGACTTTTATTCTTGAATCAAGGGAAATGGAAAGACCTACAACTCATCAGTAAAGAGTGGATTCAACGGGCAACAACCCCCTTGGCCCCCTATCCCAACTATGGATATATGTGGTGGCTAAACCATAAAGCCGGTACACGCTACTGGCCAGGTGTTCCCGAAAATGTTTACTATGCCGCTGGCTTTGGGGGCAACTATATTGTGATTGTTCCTGATAGTAATGCGGTAATTGTAACCCGATGGCTCAATCCCAAAGGAGCTGGAGAATTTGTAGCAAAAGTACTGACAGCCCTGCAATGAAAATAATCCTACCCAAAGCAAGAGCCTACATTTTTGACATGGACGGCACCCTCACGGATAATATGCATTATCATCATTTGGCGTGGATGAAGTTCATTGACGAAAAGCAATTGGGAATCGACGCAGAAACCTTTGAACGTGATTACCATAAGGGGACTCTGATTGAAGTCATGGCACGCTTCTTTCCGCACTTAACCACCGAGGAAGAACTACGGAAAGTGGGAAACGAAAAAGAAGCGCTTTACCGAAATACCTACGGTCATTTATTGGAACCCCTTAAAGGCTTACACCCTTTTTTAAACGCCTTAAAAACAAAAAATATCCCCTTGGGGTTAGCGACTATGGGCGACCAAAATAATCTAGAAATGACCCTAAAGCAATTGAAGATCACTTCCTATTTTCACAGCACAACAGGAGGAGATCAAGTCGAAAAAGGAAAACCGCATCCCGAAATATTTTTGACCGCTGCTAATAAGTTAGGCGTAGCCCCGCAAGATTGTTTGGCCTTTGAAGACACCGCCTCGGGGATAAAAGCAGCCCAAGCAGCAGGAATGCAAGTGGTGGGGATTGCTACACAGTTTTCTAAAGAAAAGTTGTTGGAATTGGGCTGTACAGTAAGCATTAAACATTATGATAAAATCATTTTTCATGAATAAAATCAAAACACCTTGGAAATATCTATTCGTCATCTTCCTCCTCTGTGGACAGATGAATATGTTTTCACAAGCGCCACAACTACATAACACCTATTCAAGAGAAAGTTATTCCTTAAACGGCAAATGGAAATACATAGTAGATCCCTACGAAAACGGGTTTTACAATTATCGCTATCAGCCTTTCGAAAATCAGAAAAATCCGGGGAATGGAGCCTTTTTTACCAATGCAAAACGAAAAGATAAAGCTGACTTAGTAGAATACGATTTCGATAAAATGGGAAGCCTAAATGTTCCTGGAGACTGGAATTCTCAAGACGAAAAATTATTTTATTACGAAGGAAGTATTTGGTATAAAAAGTCATTTGATTTTGAAAAAAAGCACCAAGACGGAAAGGTCTTTCTTCACTTTGGCGCGGTAAATTACCAAAGTGATGTGTATTTGAATGGAAAAAAACTAGGACGCCACATTGGTGGGTTTAGCCCTTTTCAATTTGAGGTCAGTCAGATGCTAAAAGACAAGGATAATTTTCTCATCGTCAAAGTTGACAACAAGCGAAAGAAAGCAGGTGTGCCTACCCTCAATACCGATTGGTGGAACTATGGTGGAATAACACGAGAGGTAAAATTAATAGAAACACCAGCTACCTATATCCAAGATTATCGTATTGCTCTTTCTGAAAAAAAACCTTCTACTATAGAAGGAAAAATACAATTG
>WTJB01000096.1:7225-8717 GCA_011526335.1 Candidatus Arcticimaribacter sp. | reverse complement strand
CCCTAGTACCCATCATGTCTTCAAAAACAAGTACGTTATCCATCAACATTGATGCATTCGAAAATTGAACTTTGCTCTTATCCTGAATTTTATACACCACATTCGTGGTGGGCAAATAGAATGACCCTTGCGACATTTCTGTTGTACCGTCTAGACGAAGATGGGTTGCCTCTCCCCATAAGTTGAGTTTCCCGTCCAAGACCCCTTCAACATTGGTGATTTTCTCCTTTCCTAAACGGGATAAAAAAGAAAAGTCGAATTGATTTAAATCAAAATTAATGTCGAGATTAACATCCTCTTCTTTAAGAAAAACACTACCTATAAATCCAAGCGTTTGACGCTCTACATCGGTGAGGCCACCATCAAGGCGAAAGGTATTTAAGCTAGAATTACTTTCCACAGCGAGGCGCAAATCTCCAAGAGACTTCTGATTAACCTGCAGGTCATCTACCTCCAAATTAAGTGCGTTCGAAGCGTTTGCTGCATTAAGCCCCAAAGTACCACTGGCCGAAAACTTCCCAGCGAGCGAAAACTTATCATTGGTGGGCAAGAGATTCTCTATCGCTACCTCATTGGCTTTAAAATCAATTTCAAAAGCTTCTTTATTTCTAAAAAAACCGCCGAGCGCTATCTCTTGATTTCCATTTAAAGCAGATATGTTCTGGACGGCCAGTTGCTTTTGGTTATAATCATAGGTAATGACGCCTTCCTCTTGTGTATTGAACACCCATGCCCCTTGGGGACTGGTAATACGCGCGTTCTTTAACAAAAAACGCGAAAGTTTGTCTTGATATTGATGATTAAAATTTAATTCAAAAGGCTGACTCAGTTCCCCATAAACTCCTTCTAGGCGAACCAGTAACTCTTTATCTGCAGGAAAGCTTAACAGATTGAGATCGCGTATAGAAAACCCATCCGTTTCAAGCGCATTGGCCGTCAAATAGGTTCTAAAAAAAGGATTGTTATTTGAGGTTTCTAAACTTAACCCTTGAATGGAATAATTGCGCACCTTGAGAAGAGGTAATTCCATTTTAAAATACGACTTCCCCTCCTGAGAACTTACATAGCCCTGTGATCTTAAATCTTCCGGTGTGGACAAATCGGGATACAAAGCTTCTATCAGTTGCTGCTTTAAAACAACAGAAAATAAAAAGGAGGTTGTTTTCTCCTGCACTTTATGCGGTCTAAAAAAAACAACTTCCTCAAAAGCAGTGCGGGCTACTGTAGAAAAATCATTAATATCAAAAAGTCCTTTTAACGAAAAATCTAAAGCATTGTTTCCAGTAGAAACGATGTTTTGATCGCTGTTCTCTTTTGAATAAGTGAACTGAATAGGAGAAAACGCAGTGCGTTTCTGTTGATTATCAATGACAAAATTCTCTAAAAGTAAGCTTCCCCTATCTTCCGAAAGATCAGCCGTAAACAGGGAGGACAAATGTGCCTTTGCAGTTTTTGAAGCAATAGACCATTGCGAAAGATCAAGAGATTTTAT